>JAPXTA010000020.1:0-49741 GCA_033812735.1 Hyphomicrobiaceae bacterium
CTGCTCCAGCGACGACGTTGGATAGATGCCGTTGCCGATCATCCCCATGCACTGAGCGCCCATGTCGGCGTAGAGCCATTCGGGACGGTTTTCCGCGAGGACCGCGATCACCTCGCCGCGCTTGACGCCACGCTCAGCGAGCGCAAGGCCGATCGCGCGGGCGCGTTCATAGTATTGACGCCATGTGACCGTGTACCAGATGCCGCGCTCCTTCCGGCGCAGCGCGGGCAAGTCCGACCACATACGGCAGCGCGTGCGAAACAGTTGCGCTGGCGTGCGCTCCTGGCGAGCCGGGGCGGCTGACGTTACGGGCGCGCTCACCGCCATGTCTTGCGCCTCTTCCAACGTTGCTTGCGGCCATCGGCCGTTGCCGCGACTGGCTCGGCCGCGCCGAGGTAGAACTCTTTCACGTCCTGCTTGGCAGATAGCTCGGCGCATGTGCCCGCTGCGACAATCCGGCCGAGCTCCATGATGTAGCCGTCATGCGCGTTGGCCAGGGCAATCGCGGCATTTTGTTCAACGACCAGGATTGTCGTCTTCAGTTCGGCATTGATGCGAACGATGATGCGGAAGATTTCCTTGGTCAGCAGCGGCGCGAGACCAAGCGACGGCTCATCCAGCAACAAGATGCGCGGTTTGGCCATCAGGGCGCGTCCGATCGCGAGCATCTGCTGTTCGCCGCCGGAGAGCAGCCCGCCATGCTGCTTCGACCGCTCCTTTAGCCTCGGAAACCACGTGTAAATGCGATCGAGGTCGTCGTTGGCGCCAGCCTTGTCGGCGCGGGCAAAGGTTCCCATCCGCAGATTGTCTTCGACACTTAGGAACGGAAAGACTTGCCGGCCCTCGGGCACCAGGACGATGCCGCCGCGCGCGACGGCGTCGGGCTCCATGCCATGGATGTCACGTCCGTCGAATGTGATGGTCCCTTTGAAGGGCTCGTTAACGCCCGCGATGGTTCTCAGCAGCGTCGTCTTTCCGGCACCGTTGGCGCCAAGCACGGCGACGATACGACCTTCTTCGACATCAAGGCTCACGCCCTTGATGGCATTGACCGGCCCGTACCAGGTCTCGATGTTTCGAACGGAGAGTAGAGGCTCGCCGGCTGACATGGCTTCCTCCTCACGTACCGAGATAAGCAGCGATGACTGCCGGATTCGACTGCACCTCTTGCGGCGCACCCGTCGCCAGCATCTGCCCCATATTCATACAGAGCACGCGATCCGCGGCCTCCGACACGAGCGACATATCGTGCTCCACCATGACGACGGTCGTACCGAGGCCGCGGCGGATATCATCAATCCAGAACGCGAGATCGCGCGTCTCTTCCGGATTGAGACCGGATGCCGGTTCATCGAGCAACAACAACTTCGGCTCCGTCGCCAGCGCGCGGCCCAGTTCCACCACCTTGCGCACGCCGTACGGCAGACCGGCAACCGGACTATTGCGATACGGCGCGAGTTCCAGCAGCTCGATGACGTCTTCGACCTTGGCGCGCGCCTCGGCGTTGAGCCGCCGCGTCGCCGGCGTTCGCAGAATTTGCGACCATAGTCCGGCATGCGGGAACCGATGGCGGCCCAGCATCAGGTTCTCGAGCACGGTTGCGCCCTCGAACAGCTCGATGTTCTGGAAGGTGCGTGCGATCCCGAGGGAGGCGACGCTGTGGCGCGGAACGTGGGTGATGTCTCGTCCTTCAAACGTGACTCGTCCCGTCATCGGCGTGAACACACGCGTTATGACGTTGAACACAGAGGTCTTGCCCGCGCCGTTCGGTCCGATGATCGCAAACACTTCGCCGGGCTGCACGTTGAAGCTCAAGCCTTGCACGGCACGAACGCCACCGAATGCCAAGGTCACATCTTCAAGAACGAGCTGGCTCACCGGTAGCGCTCCGATTTCATGTAGGAGCGGCCGCGGCGATAGGTATCCTTGCGATAGAGGGGAAAGGTCTGGAACAGAAGCTTCAACTTCATCCATCGGGCGTTGAGACCGCCCGGTTCAAAGAGTACGAACACAGCAAGGATCAGGCCGAACAGAAAAGACTCGAGCCCGAACTGCGCGGACAGAAACGACGGCAAGAGCGGCTTCAATTTTGAAATCGCGGTCGGCAACAACCCGATCAGGATCGCGCCGAGCACAGCACCTCGCAGCGAGCCCAGTCCGCCTATGACCACCATCAACACCAGCTCCAGCGATAGCGTCAGGCCGAACCCTTCCGGCGTCAGGTATTGCATCTTGTGCGCCATCAGCGCGCCAGCGAGACCTGTCACGCTCGCGGAAATGACGAACGCCAGGACTTTATAGCCGGCCGTCCAGATGCCGAGCCCGGCCGCGGCGGCCTCTGAATCACGGACACCGATGAATGCGCGGCCTGTGCGATCCGACAGGAGATTGTGAAGTCCCAGAACAACGGCCACGAGAATGCCGAGGCAAAGGTAGTAGAACGGCACTAGGCCGCCGAGATCGTAGCCGAGGATGGACGGTGACGGTACCGGCAGGCCCGTGTGCCCTCCGGTCACCGAGCTCCAACGGCCAATCACGTGCTCGATCACAACTGCGAACGCGAGGGTCACCATCGCGAGGTATAGGCCGCTGACGCGGATCACCGGCAAGCCGATCGCGAACCCCACCATGCCGGCCGCCGCACTCGCCATGATGATCGAGCCGGCGAATGGTATGCCCTTGGTCATGAACCACGCGTGCGCGTAGGCGCCGATGGCGACGAAGGCGGCATGGCCGAGCGAAACGAGCCCCGTGAAACCGGTGAGGACCATCAGCCCGAGACTGGCGACGGCCAAGATGCAGAGGTAAGTGATTTCGCCGACGTAGAAGCGCGGCAAAATCCACGGCAAGGCGAGCATGACCAGCAGAAGGATGCCATAACTGGCCTTCTCGCTCGGATAGCGCAGCAGCCGGCCGGAATCGAGATACGAGGTGTCGTAGTGGAACCGCATCAGACCCGCCTCCCGTGGGCCTCACCGAGGAGCCCCCTCGGCCACAGGATCAGCACTCCTATCAACACGAGATAGGCGACCACATCCTTGAACCCATCAGGCAGATACACTCCCGCAAACTGCTCGACCATGCCGATCGTCAACCCGCCGAGAATGGCGCCCGGCATGCTGCCAAACCCGCCCAGCACCAGCGCCGCCAGCGACTTCAGCACCACGAACCACAAGCCGATATCGACCAGCGCGATCGGCGCCAACAGCAGACCCGCAACAGCTGCCATAGCACCGGCGATCGCCCATACGAGCGAGTTGAGCCGCTTCACGCGGATACCGCACAGGTAGGCTGCGAGCTGGTTTTGCGATGCGGCTTGCACGGCCGTGCCGAGGGCGGTGTGCTTCAGGAACAGAAAAAGCAGTGCCGTCACAAGCAGAGCGACGGCGATAATAACGAGATTGAGGTTGCTCACCACGACAGGGCCGATGTGCGTGGTCTGCCCTTCCCAAGGGGTCGGATAGCTCCGCGATGCCGGGCCGAACGTCATCGCGACGAGCCCACGGATCATGAAGGCAAGCGCGATCGTCAGCATCACACCTGCGAATTGCGGCTGGCCAACGATGATGCGTAGAATGACGGCGTCGAGCAGGTAGGCGGCAAAGGCCGCGATCACAATCGTGACGAGAACCGCCACCCAAAACGGCAACTTCGCGACGGCGATGAGCCCCCAGCCGATGAAGGCCGACGCCATCAGAATATCGCCATGGGCGAAGTTGAGGACCTCGGTCGCCTTGTAGGTCATCACCAGACCCAGAGCGACGAGGGCGTAAATGGACCCGATCGCGGCACCATTGACCGCGAGCTGCAGGATTTGTGCGAGTTCTGCCCCCATCACGCTGTCTCACGCCACAGCGCGCGGATCTTTTTCGACACCGGCGGCGTCGCACGTCTCATCCGCAGCCTCCCCCTCGTGTTCCGTTCTCACCGGCCTGAACCGGCGGCGGACACTCCAATCGATTGGAAGGAGGATAGTACAGACCAGACGCGATGCAAGTGATCCTGGACCGAAAGCCATAGCGGCTGATAGCAATCGATCGCTTGACGCGAGCCAGCTTGCTTCAATTCAGCGGCACTCTTACCGTCGCCTTGGCTCCGAGGGCGTGGAAGGTGTCGGACCCGATGCCGTCGTAGCTACCCGACAGGTCGAGGCCGACGCCGTTGGTGAACTGGGTCCGCAGTCCGAGTTCGATGCGGCCGCGCAGTTCCTCGGGCCCTGAGAGCGTGCCGCCGAAGTCGGCGACCTTGTCTGACGCCGTAAAGTTCCAGATCAGTTCGGCGCCGAAGCGGGGCTCGAGCAGCGTCCCGTCGGCGAGAACATGACGGTAGCTGACCTGCGGCCCGGCCTTGAACTGTCCGAGTGACGCCTTGAGGCCGGGAATCCCGACGCCGAGGGTGTCGGTATAAGCTTCCGACACGTCTTCAATATGGGACAGGGTCGCGCTCGGCTGGATCTGCCAATTGCCGACCTGCCAGCGGCCGACGAGGGCCGTTGTGGCGAGCCAGCGCTTGGTCGAGAAGGTGTCGGTGTACGTCAGGAACGGGCTCACCTCGTTCGTCGAGCGTCCGGCTGCGAGGCGACCCTGCAGGAAGATGTTCTCCGAGAGCCGCACCGTCGCGTAAGGTCCGGCCATCCAGCCGCTGCCCTTGATGTCGAACGCCTGCGTCGTCGAGCGTTGGTGCATGGTGTCGTATTGCGCGAGCAGGCCGACGAGTAGCCACGGTTTCACGATGTAGTCCGCACCGACGTAGAACACGCCGAAGTGGCCGTCGGTGTCAGCGCTATTGCGATTGTCGGCGAAACTCAGGAAGTGGCCTTCTGCCCAGATGTCGAGTGGCGAGAATGCCCGTTTAGAGCCCGGCACCTTGCCAGCGCCGAGCGCCATCGGTTCGCCGCCGTCGGCAAGAGCTGCGTCCTTCGCCTTGCGCGCCGCGATGTCGTCATTGACCCGCGCCATTTGCGACAGGCTGGTTGCAAACGAGAAGCGGCTGGCCCCGTCGGTGTTTCCTGTCACTCTGATCGGAGATAACCCACCCTGCTCATCGCGGGGAGCACTCGGCGCGACACCGAGGGCGTCGAGGCGGTCGTCGAACGAGCGGGGGCCGCCCGTGGGGCCACTTGAGGGGCCACGCTGCGCGGAGGCAACTCCGGGAGCCGCAAAGGATGAATTGAAGCTGGCGTCGCCAGTACTACCAAGTCGGCTCGGCGCCATGCCGACGCCGAGCGGCTTCGAGCCGCCGGAGAAACCGGCCTCACCGCCGCCGGCGTTGCCGCCGGACGCCTCGATCAAGCGATCGATCTGGCGATTGGGATCGGGACCGTTCGACAGCAGCAGATCGTTGCGTTGGCCCATGAAGCGGGTGATCACTTCAACCGTCTTCTTGCGCGAATTTGCGGCCGTGAACGTACACGTCACGGACTCGGCCGAGGCAAGCACGATCGAGGCGGATTTCGCCGAGGCATTGCCGGTGCTGTCGCCATCGCTGCACGAGATCGCCGTGATGCCGAAACCGTCTGGCGGCGTCACCGTGACGCCGTAGGTGCCGGGATTGAGAGTAACGGGTGAGGACTGTGCGTTGCCGCCACTCGTTGTCAGCGTCATCGCCAATGATCCAGTCGCCGACGAGAATGCGAAGGGCCCGTCGCCTTCTGATGTCACGACCTTGAGGATGACTTGTCCATTCGGGACCACGGTGATGACTGCGGGCCGCGTCGTCGTGCCGAGGCCGCTCGTGACGTTGGTGAGCGTCAGGGTGCCGTTGTGCGTGCCGCTCGCGAGTGCGTTGGCTGCCGCGTTGATCGATAGCGTCACCGTCAGCGTTCCATTTGCCGGGATCGTGCCGGAGACAGGCGCGACATCGAGCCAGCCTTGATCGTCGGCGGCGCTGAAGTCGAGTGGGAAGGCGCCGGTGTTGCTCAGCGTGAAGGTCTTCGTCGACGGTGCAAACGGTCCGCCCTGGAAGCCACTGGCCGCCAGTCCGTCGGCGGGCGTCACCGTCAAGCGGGCCGGTTCCAAGACGTTGAGCGTTACGCCGCGAGTCGTGTTGCCGATCGCGTTGGTGGCGTTGGTGAAGGTCAACGTTCCAGTATGAGCGCCAACCGGAAGTCCGTTGGCAGCCGCATTGAATGAAACGGTGATGCTCTGCGTCGCACCGGGCGCCAAAGTGCCGCCGACTGCCGACAACGTCACCCAGGGTGGCGCACCCGACACCGAGAACGTCATCGGCAGGGCGCCCGTGTTCTGCACAACGTAACTGGTCGATGCCGGCGTGAACAATCCGCCCTGCTGACCTTGCGGCCCAGACGCCACGAACGCGGTAGCTGGCGTCATCGACATGGCGGCCGGCGCGACGACCGTGAGCGCTACATCGCGCGAGGTCGAGCCGATATTGCTCGTCGTGTTGTTGAAAGTCAGGCTCGCGTTGTGCACGCCGACTGCGAGCGCGTCAGCTCCGGCCGTCAAGGCGACAACGACGGTCACGGAGCCGCCGGGCGGGATCGTCCCCGATGCAGGCGCGGGTGCGACCCAAGCCGTGCCGCCCGTGACCGTAAAGTCCATCGGCACTTGGCCGTTGTTCGTCACAACGTAGGACTGCGACGCGGGCGAGAATGACCCGCCTTGCTGTCCCTGCGGCCCGGTCGAGACGAGGCCGGTTGCAGGCGTCACTGCCATCTGCGCGGGCGAGAGCACGGTAACGGTGAATGTCTTCTGCGATTGGTTTGCATAGTCGTCGACCGCCGTGACGGTCACGGTGTGGACGCCGATGGTGAAGAGCGATCCGGACGCTGGCGCTGCCGTGACCGTCGGCGACGTATCGACGATGTCGCTCGCGGACGGCAGCGTGAAGTTAACGACCGCGCCGGTCAGATTGGGCGCCGTAACGGTGATGTTGCTGACGGTGCCGATGACAGGCGGCGTGGTGTCCTGCACCGTCACTTGAAACGTCGCGGTCGCGATATTCGGCGGCGACGCGAGGTCAGACGCGCTGAACGTCACAGTCGTCGTGCCAATCGGAAATGACGAACCCGAGGGATGCGACGTCGTGACCGTTCGTGGGCCGTCGACCGCATCGGTAGCCGTCGGCATGCTGTAGCTGACAACGGCGCCCGAGGGGCCGGTTGCTTCGACCGTCACGTTTGACGGCACGCCCGCGAATACCGGCGCGACGTTGTCGATCACCGTGACGGTAAAGCTCGCCGTCGTCGGTCCGTTACCCGCCGCGTCAGTCGCCGTGTAGGTCACCGTCGTCGTGCCGACGGGGAAACTTGCGCCAGGGGCAAAATTCGACGTGAAGCTCGTGACTCCGACGGCATCCGTGGCGGTCGGTGCCGTCCACGTTGCGACGGCCGTGTTGCTGCCGGGCGGCGTGAAGACGGTGATGTTCGCCGGCACGTTCGTGATCTGCGGCGCTGTCGTATCGACCACTGTCACCGTGAAGGTGCTCGCCGCGGAGGTGTTCGCGCTGGCATCGGTGGCGGTGACGGAAACGATCGTCGTGCCAATCGGGAAATTGGTGCCGGATGCTTGGCTATATGAAAGGACGGGCGCGGGATCGGCGATGTCAGTGGCTGTCGCTGCGGCGTAGGTGACAACCGCCCCACCTGGGCCGGTCGCCTCGACAGTGACGTTGGCCGGCGGCGTAACGGTCGGCGGCGTGGTATCGCGTACCGTCACCGTGAACTGTGCGCTCGTGCCATTGCCTGCGGCATCGGACGCCGAGAACGTGACGGTGGTCGCCGTCGGCCCGGGGGCTGTGAATAGAAACGCATTGTCAGGAGGCACAGCCGTGACTGTCCGATTGCCCGATACGAGGTCCGTCGCTGTCGGCAACGTATAGGCGAACGTGACACCTGCCGGAGAGGTCGCTTCGAGAGTGACGTTCGCGGGGACGCCGGCGAACACCGGCCCGATGGTGTCCTGCACCACAATGTTGAAAGTGCACAGCGCCGCGTTCGAGCTCGGATCAGTCGCAGTGTACGTAACGGGCGTCGTGCCGAGCGAGAATGTCGATCCAGGTGCCGGGCCGGTGCGGACGAGCGTCACGCTGCCGGAATTGTCTGATGCCGTCGGCGCTGTCCACGTAGCGACGGCGCCAGCGGGACCTGTGGCCTCGAGTGTTTGATTGGCAGGACAGGCGGCGATGACCGGCTGCACATTGTCAATGACGGTGACGGTGAATGATCTCGGCGTCGCGTTGTTGTTGACGTTGTCACGCGCCGTGTACGTCACCGTGGTGACGCCGATCGGGAAGGCGAAACTCGTCAGGGATGCGGCTGTAACCGGACCGGCGGTCGCCGCGCCCGAAAGCGTGACATTGAACAAGTTGAGGCCGGACCCGCCGGTATTGTCGGCTGCGGTTGGTGGCGTCCAACTGTGCGTCGCGGTCGCGCTGCCCGGCGGTGTATTGAGCGAAACATTCCCTGGCGTGCCGGTGATTGTCGGCCCAACGACGTCGTTGACGGTGACTGTCGCGGTCCGCGCGGCAGAGCCACCATTGCTGGTGAAGCTGATGTTGCCGGAATGAGTGCCGTACGTGTTTGCCAGCGTGGCACCTGTGTTGACGCTGACTGTGATCGTCTGGGATGCGCCTGCACCGAGCGACCCACTCGACGCCGAGAAGTTCAACCAGGGCGGCGGCGAGCTAGTCGACCAGTTGAGGGTGCCGCCGCCCGTGTTCCGAATTGTGTATTGGCCCGACGGAGGCGACGTGGTCGTGAACGGGCCGCCTTGATTGCCAGAGGCTGCGAAGTTACCTGCTGGCGTGACAGTTAGGGCGGGAGCTGCAGGTGTAAAGGCGTACGCCAGGGTAAAGGTGCCCGTTGCCGTCGAAAATCCGTCAACTTGAATACGATAAGTCGTCCCCCCGACGACTGAAAAATTCACGATACTGCCGAGACCGCACGAGTCGTCATTGCTCGTAACGAGAGAAAGGCCAGATACAGTGCTCCCCGTGAAAACGGCCAGGAAGGTGTCGTAATTGCGCGTGCATGTATTCAGGTTCAGTGTGCCAGCGGAGGGAGCAGTCCAATTGTACCAGACGGAATTGATTTGCCCGTTCACGCTGACTGACGGCTCGCCGGTCTCTTGGGTGGCGCTAATGTTGTTGCCGGCTATCGATCCTGAAGAGCCGGAAAGGGAGATTGCATTCGCGAAGTTGTTGTTCGATGCCTGCGCGAAACTCGAAGCGGAATGCGTCGAGAGGGCCGCAATGAGCAGCAGTACTTGAAATAATCGCCAGCCGAGGGTCCGGCTGAACGCATTCCAAAACCGCAGATGCCGAAGGTCATCTAAATGATCTGGCAGGCGATCTGAATTGCTAGTCGACATCATGGTCGGGCCGGCACCGAATCAAATATTTAACTGTTAGTAAATGCCACGATGATCTCTTCCTTCTGTGCAAGATGCTTTCTTGTTTTGGCGAAAGGCAATTTAATCAGTGTGCGCAATGCGACACACGGCACATTGAGTGATGCCGTAGAATCCCGGGCCACGGCAATCACAGCGGTTTGCCACTGCCTCGGAGCCGCAGTTGCGACCAAAGCGATCGGCAGGGTTCTTCCAGGAACTTGATCGAATCAGTTCGAGGTCCCAACGCGATCGTGCGGACTTGCGTCAGATGGCCAACAAGCGGCAGACATCGATAGAGCCCATGAGGCTATCGAGCTCGCCGCTTCAGATACCGGCCGCTTCCGACAAATTCATCTGCGAGTCTGCCGTCTCGGACGACGAAGTTGGCGCGAACGACGGTGTGAACAACTTTGCCGGTGAACTTGGTTCCTTCGTAGATCGAATAGCCGGCACTCGATCTGAGGTGGCTTTTGTCGAGCACCCACTCTGCCTTCGGATCGACAATGGCGAAATCAGCATCCATGCCGATGGCGATCGACCCTTTGCAGTGGCCGAGACCGAAGGCGCGCGCGGCATTCGTGGCGGTGAGTTCGGCGACCCGCTCGAGTGACAGTCCGCGCTTGGCATGCCCTTCGCTCAACATCACCGGAAGCATCGTCTCGAGCCCTGGGCAGCCCGGCGCAGCATCCCAAATGGACGGCACCTTGCCGGTAATGTCGCGGTGCACGTGATCAGTTCCGATCGTATCGACATGCCCGTCCAGGATGGCCTGCCACAAGGCGTCGCAATCGCGGCGCGAGCGCAAAGGTGGATTGATCTTGCCGACCGTGCCGCGATCGTAGGTTTCGTCATGCGTCAGATAGTGCGGACAGGTTTCGATGGAAATCGACGCGCCGGCTCGCCGCTGCATGAGAGCCGCTTTAAGCGCTTCGTGCGATGACGTATGAACGATATAGATGCGCGCGCCGGCAACGCGCGCCACATAGGCTGATCGCTGCACCGCGTCTGCCTCAACAAAGCCGGGCCGCGACGCGTTCCATACCGGCAAGCCACCGCGACCGTCAGGATCTCTTGCTTTTTCGCGATTGCGGAGGACCCAGGCAATTTCGATCGTCTCGGGGTGGGGGCAGACTATTCCACCATGCTTCGCTGCGGCCTCACAGAGACGGAAGAGAAAGCCGTCGTCGATGTCGGGAAGGCCGAGCCGCGCCCCTTCACCGCCTCGGTTGTTCATGAAGATCTTGAAGGACGGTACACCGCGCTGTGCGATCGCTGCCGGCACTTCGGCCAGCTGCGCTTCGGTCGAAATGATGAAGTGGTAGCCGAAATCGACGCGGCTACCAGCTTCGGTTATCGCGACGACCTCGTCGAACAGCGTTTCGAACGGTTCTGTTGCCATGAGGTAAGGAATGATCGTGGTGATCCCGCCGACTGCCGCAGCGGCCGTCTCCTGAGCCGCATCCGCGGCAACGCGAGGGCGCGAAATGTCCTTGCCGTGGCCGAGATGAAGGTGAGGATCGACGGCCCCGGGCAAGACAGTCAGTCCCTTGAGATCAACACGATCGACTGGAGCCGAGACACCGACTTGCTCACCCAGCGCAATGATTTTGCCGCCCCGCGTCACGATATCGATCGATTGGATGCCGGTCGGCAGGACGACTCGGCCACCGGTGAAAATGCGGATTGTCTCGCTCATATCGACCTCACAAGGACTGGCAGACAGCATTTGCGATTGCATCAAGGGGCTGGCCCACTGTCACGATGGCCCTCTCCAAGTCTGCAACCGCAGTCGCCGGAAGACGCAGCGATGCATTGGCTCGGAACTTCGCTCGTACGACCGATGGCTTCGGTGGGCGGCTGGCATTGCCATAGACGTCGTCGATCCGGACGCGTTCCAAACGGCCATCGGCGAGCTCAGCGACTATCTCAGCTTCGAACGCGTGCGGAAACCGATTTGGCTCGAGAGGTTCCCACCGGCATCTTGCCGCCATGCCACGCACGGCCGCCGACGGTGGATTTTGGAATGTCGCCAGATCGACACGGCCCTTGATGAGACGCGCGGCAACGACGATCGGCAAACTCCAGCGTGCGGCGTGCCCATCAGGCGGCGTCTGCTTGACCTGCCAGGGGTCACACACGATCCCCGACGCACCCGGCGCAATCCGCAATGTCATTGACGTGATCTGGGCTGCGCTCTCAATTCTCTCCGCAAGCACGCCAGCGGCCTCGACGAAGGGATGCAGATAGTGGCAACACGGGACGAACTTGAAGGCGACGTCGTCAACGTGCCAGCGCGTTCCGAAATCGTGCATCAGCGATCGCATTCTCTGGGCTGCACTGGCATCACCCGCGAACGACGCAAAGAGGCCCCGGCTGCCTTCCAAAGCCGTTTCCGGGCCCGTCATTCCGGCGACGGCTAACGTCGCGGCTATGATGCCGGCGTGTGCGGCCCATCCCGGATGAAGCGATTTCACGCTCGAGCCATTGGTTAGAAACTCGAACACACCCGAGGCCTGACTGAGCGCTATGCCGCACGCGTGAACACACTGCTCCTCATCCGCACCCATCAGATCAGCGGCAATCAGAGCGGCAACGAGCGCGCCGCCAATCGGCGTTATCTGGAAACCGCGCGATTGAAATGCCCCAGGTGCAGCAAGACCGATGCGAATAAGGGTTTCGTAGCCGAGGATATAGACGCGCAACGCATCTTCGAGGGAACGCCCGCTTGCCTCAGCTGCGGCCACAGCCGCTGGCACCAGCACGGAACTGCCGTGGACGATCGAGGCGGTGTGCGTGTCGTCGAACTCCAGCGAGTGGATCAGGCCACCGTTGATGAGGGCCGCCATCGCTGGATCCGTCATACGGCTGCCGGTCAATGCCGTGGCCGAACCAGCTATGCCGCGGCTCAAGCGATGATAAGGTTTGCCCTGTTCCAGGGCTGCGGCGGCAAGTCCGACACCGACCGCATCGAGCAAGTGCAATCGAGCGCAGTGCTGAGTAGTTGCTGGAATGCGCGCGAAATCGATTGCATGCCATGCCTTGACGATGTCACGCGACAAGCTCATCGACGTGCGTCCGAACAAGCCTTAGCCGCAGCGATACCTGCAAGCCTTCCGAGCGCAATCGCCGTCAACAGCCCATTGCCTGAAGCATAGCCGAGAGCACCCGACCTGCCGGAGATGCCAGCGGCCGCGCCACCACCAGCAAACAGTCCGGGAATGACATTGCCGCTCGTGTCGAGCACGCGCGCGTCCTTGTCGACGCGGAGGCCACCCTGCGTGTGAAACAAACCAGGCACGACCCGGCAACCGTAGAACGGGGCCACCAACGGCGCAATGAAATCGGCGCGGCCGAATGGATCCGCTTCACTGCCTTTCGCTGCCCGGTTGAACGAGCCCAATGTTTCCTCGAGCGTCCGCGTGTCGAGCTCAAGCAGCGCAGCCAGATCCGCGACCGTGTCGGCCTTCTTCACGCCGCCATAGCGAACAAGTTCCATAAACTCTTCTTCAAGAGCGGCGATCTCGAAGATGCGCTGATCGAAGATGGCGAAGGCGGTGTCGCCCTGCTCGAGAACGACCCGGGCGTAACCAGAGTAGCCGAGGCCCTCGTTGCCGAACCGCTTGGCGTTCCTGCCGACGAGGAAGCCGCCCTTTTCAATGGTTGTCCACGACAGAAGGCTGCCGTGCGGATAAGCGACCGCCGCATAGCCCTGGTAAGCTCCCATGTTGGCCAGCGCTGCGCCAATGTCGCGGCCCCAGCGGACCGCCTCACCATGGGATCCGAGAGCGCCGAAATATTGTGCGCCAGCGATCTCGGGACAGTATTCCTTCACGAGGTCCGGATCGGCAGCAAATCCGTTGACCGCGAGAATGACATGATGTGCGCGGAGCGCCGACACACCCTCCGATGATTTGATATTCGCACCGACGACACGGCCGTTCTCGACGATCAAACCGGTCACGGCATTGCCCACCGCCAGCGGGATGTCCCGCTTCTCGATTGCGACCAGCAGATCGTCCACGAGATCCTGGCCGCGACGCGATTTTGGCGCATGCAAACGTTCGACGCTATGGCCGATGTGCTTGTAGGCGGTGATGAGAAACATCCGTGCCTGCACCGTGTCGACGAGCCATTCGACCGTCTCGGCGGAGACCTCGGCCATGCGGCGAAGAAGCGCGCGATCGTCGGTGTCGCCGGCAATCCGCGACAGGTCGGCGATCATCTTCTCAGCATTGTCGGCAATGCCCACCTCTCTTTGGAAGCGCGTGCCAGCACCAGGAACGGACCCCGTCGAAAGCGACGAGTTGCCACCCGGCCGGTCCCGCTTCTCGACGACCGACACGCTCGCGCCACCATCGTGCGCGGCAATTGCCGCGGCGAGCCCACACGCGCCAGCGCCGATCACGAGAACGTCGACGTCCACGCTCATTTCGTCGCTCCGGTTGCATCGATCACGATCTCGCGCCACGGCAGATCATCTCCATCGGATTGGAGCGCCGCGGCCAATCGCGCGGCCATGCCGGGGAACACGGAAGCGGTGTTGACTCGCAGCTTGTCGAGTAGCGTCGCCTCGTCGAATGGCTGGTCGGCGCCGCCGCGTGCGTTGGAGCAGGCCGCAGTATGCCGTGATCCATCGGTCATGATCCACGTGACACGCGCCGCACGGTCGTGCGGCCAGGGATCGATCCGCTCCAAAAGCTTCAACTTCACATTCCGGCGCAACGCGGCAATGGAGGGATCGTCAAGCGTGTCGGCGCTGAAGGCCTCCTGTCCGCCAGTGCCGCGCCGTGCCACGGCAGCGGCTGCATGCGGCATCGAGAATTTCGCCGATAGGACGGTCGGCGGTTCAACGGCCGTCAATGTCATTCCGCGCGGATGCGTCTCGACTTCGATTGCATTGATGCGGTCTCCAGCGCCAGGACCGAGCCGACGATGCAGTTCCAGCGAGGATTCAATCATGGAGTGGGCATACTGGCAGCAGGCGAAGACCTTGTGATAACCGTCCGCAATAGACCATTCATCACCAAGTCCGCGCGTGAGCATCTCCGGCTCTGCTGCAGTGCCGAAACACGTCGTAAAGACGTCGTAGGGCGTCTCGGCAATGCCCCCGACGCCAGCTGCGGCCCAATCCACGGCGCGAAAACCGATCAAAGCTCCGGCTGCCGTCCAGGCGTTGCGAACGAGCGCGCCGTCGATCGCATGCCCGTATGGACCGGCAAACGACATGCTTGCAGCGCCCGAAATGGCGGCAAGCAATTGCGGCGCCGTGAGGCGGCGGAGCAATCCGACACCAGAGGCGGCGCCGATCGTCGCGAAGGCGGCGTGTGGATGGACCGTCATTGCGGAGAACGGGAACGCTCTCGACATACGCGCGGTAATCTCGTAGCCGACAGCCAATGCCGACAGTGTCCCCGCAACAGTCGCACCTATGGCCTCCGCTTCCGCAACCAGCGCCGGCCAGATGTAAGCTCCGGCATGACAGGGAGCGAGGCGATACCCCTCGTCCAGTTCCGCCCAGGTCGCAGCCATTCCGTTCGCGACGGACGCACCAATACGATCGATGCGCGCGCCACCCGGGGCCAATATGGTTGCCTCTGCCCCGCGGCTTGCGGCGATCTCGATCTTCGCCGCCGCAGCGACCTCGGGTTCGCGGCTTGCCGCAACGGCGGCGCCGATATCATCGACCAAGACAAGAGCAGCGCGACGGCGAACCGGTGCAGGCAAGGGCTGGCTCATAGCCCGGCTAGCCCAGGCACATAGCTCAGCAAAGCCCATGGCAGCGGCGGGGCGCTCCCCCGCATTTGTCTCTCTAATCAGAACCATTTCCAAAGGTCCTTGTTATCAGCGAGTTCCTGCGCTGCGCCGGAAAAGACCACTGCGCCAGATTTAATAATGATGGCCCGGTCAACCAGCTTGAGCGTCGCGGGCACGTTCTGCTCGACCACCATCAACGCGGTTCCGAGCCGAGCGTTGACGTCGCGCAGCCGGTCCATGACGTTGCGGACGATGACCGGTGCAAGTCCGGTCGACGGCTCGTCGAGCAGAAGCAGCTTTGGCTTCGTCATCAACGCCATGCCGAGAGCGAGCATCTGCTGTTCGCCACCCGACATCGAACCTGCGCGCTGTGCGCGGCGTTCGTCGAGTACCGGGAACAGCTTGAAGATCTCAGACAAGAAATCACTGCCGAAGGGAAGGCCGGCAATGGTCAGGTTCTGCTCGACGGAGAGCGTCGGGAAGACGTTGTGGCCCTGAGGGACGAACGCGATGCCTTTGGCGACGACCCCAGGCACATCGTTCTCTGGCAATGGCGCTCCGGCCCAGGAAACAGATCCAGCCGCTTTCCGATGTGCCCCCACAATGCATTTGAGCAAGGTCGTCTTGCCGGCGCCATTGTGGCCGAAGATGCCGACCTTGGCCCGATCGCCGAGCGACAGAGAGATGTCGTGCAAGACATCGAGCGACCCGTAGCTGGCAACGAGATTGCGGATCTCTAGCATCGCGTCAGGTACCAAAATAGAGTTCGGTCAATTGCGGATCGGCAATCAACGTCTCGACGCCGCCGCGGGCGAGAACCTTGCCGGCGAACATGAAGACGCCCTCGTCGCAGAGATCGCGAATGAAGGCCACGTTGTGCTCGACCACGCAAATTGCGACTCCGCTTGCGGCAATATCGCGGACCGCTTTCTGGATGAGGGCATAGGCCTGTCCCTCGACGCCCGCCATCGGCTCGTCGAGCAGAAGGCACTTGGCATCGTTCATCATGGCTCGCGCAACACCGACGAGCTTCTGCTGGCCGAACGTGATGTCTTGGATGGGTTTGCCGGCAATATCCGCCAGACCGGTACGCTCCAGAATGGCGAGGGCCCGCTCGCGCGCGTCTCGCTCCCGCAGCGCCACCGCCCTAGGGCGTAGAAGAACGTCGACGAGCCGGTCGGCACTGTAGTGGGTCGGCCCGAGCATGAGATTGTCGAGCACGGTGAGCGCCGGAAACAACCGCAAATTCTGCCAAGTACGCGCAAGGCCGCGCCTGGCGCGGTTGCGGATCGGCAAGTCTTCGAGTGACACACCATCGAGCGTGATGCGGCCTGAGTCGGGCCGGACCACGCCACAAACCAAATTGAAGAGCGACGTTTTGCCAGCACCATTAGGCCCGATAAGCCCAAGTACTCTCCCCGCTTGAAGCTTCAAATCGATATTGTCGGCCACGACGATGCCGCCGAAGCTCTTGCTAAGGGATTCGACAACGAGGACGTCAGTCATGCTCTCGCCCTCCTTTGCCGCGGCCGGACCAGATGTCGGAAGCGGCGATCAGCCCTTGCGGGCGCACGAACATGAACAGGAGCACGAGCCCGGAGAACAAGAGGCCCTGCAGCGGCCCGAGCACACTTGGAGGTAGCCCGAGGAACGTGATCGCCTGAGGAAGAACCTGCAGGACGACTGCCCCTACCACGGGCCCCCATGTCGTGCGCATGCCGCCAACCACCACCATCGTGAGAATGGCGGATGATTGCAGAAGACCGAACTGATCGGGTTCGAGGAAGCGGAAATAGTGGGCATAGAGGGCACCCGCCAATCCGGCGATGCCAGAGCCGAGGGCAAAGACGGTGACTTTGACCCAGATTGCATTACGGCCCAGCATCGAGAACGCCAGTTCGTCGTCACGCATGGCCGCCATCATGCGCCCATAAGGCCCGCGCGTCAGCCAGCGCACAAAGAGGACGGTTGCCACGGCGACCGCGATAACCAGCGCGACATAGGCTCCGCGCCCATAGTCCCGGATCAGGAACGGCGGAATATTCGTCAACCCGCCGGCACCACCGATCGAGTGGATATGCTTGCCAAGCTCGATCAGCCCCAACTGAAAGCCGATCGACGCAATCAAGAGATAATCGCCGGAGACGCGCAGGGATGGAAGCGCGACCAACACCGAGGCAACAAGCGCAGCCACACCCCCTGCGAGCATCGCCAGCGGGATCGGCCATCCTGCCTCCTTCGCCAGCATCGCCGACGTGTAGGCGCCAATGGCATAGAAGATCGGGTGCGCGATCGAGATCAGCCCACAATGCCCGATAACAAGATCGAAGCTCGCTGCCAGGATGACGAACAAGCCAATCAAGATCAGCATGGCATAAAGGTAGTCCACGCCTCAGCCTCCCGTCCGCGCATTGGCCGCCGGCGCTGCCCGCATCTTCCGGAGCGACCGCTTGCCTTCCGGAAAATGGAGCCCCGTCGGGAACAGGACGATTGCGAAGAAGAGGAACGCGTAGAGGAGAAATCCTTGCCAGGCCGAGGGAATGACGAGGATCGAGGCGTTCTGGACGACCCCGAGCACGATCGCCGCGAGTGCTGCGCCCCAAATGTTGCCGATGCCGCCGATGATCGTCGCGGCGACAGCGAACAGCATCAACTCCATGGCCGCAGCCGGCTGGACTTGCGCCCGGGTCCCATACAGGAACATGCCGATACCGCTGATTGCGCCAGCGATCAGCATCGTGGTCATGAAGACACGATCCTTCCGGATGCCATAGAGTTCGGCCAGCGAGCTGTTATCGGCAACGGCGATCATGAACTGGCCATAGCGCGTGTAGCGCAAGAACGACCAAAGCGCGAGCAGCACCAAGATCGTGGTGGCGATGGCCGGCACATCCCAGGCGGATACCGCAATATTGGCGACGATGGTGACTGGCCAGAACATCGCCTCGAACACAGTCGTGGGCCAAGTCCCGAATACGAGTGTCATGGCGTAGGTTATGAATTGTGAGGCGACGAGCGTGAAGATGAAGACGAACATCGCGGATGCGTGTCGATCGCGGAGGACGCGGAAGCCGAAGGCCTCAAGTATGTAGGCAGCGAAGATACCGCCGGCGATTGCAGCAAGAAAGCCGGCATATCCGGGCAATCCCAAAATACGCACCGTGACGTAAGCGGCATAGAATCCCGCCGTCATCATGCCTGCTTGAGCAAAGTTGAAGACCTTGTTCACCTTGAGAACGAGCGCAAACGCCACAGCAAACAGGACGAAGTACGTCGACGTCGCAAGCGACGTCCACAGAATCTGACTTACGACGGCAAGATTGAGCATTCACGCTCGCCCTTCAATCAAAGCGAGAGCGCCGGCAGGCGTATGACCTACCGGCGATCAGCGCATCACTTGTTGTTGACGACGGCTTTGGCGGTCCACTTCCCGCCCTTTACCTCGACGAGATAGACGGGCTTGTTCACGGTGTGATCGTCCGAGAACTCCACCTTGCCGGTCAGCGGCAAGTCAAACGACTTTATGGCGAGCATCTCCTTGCGGAAATTCTCTCCGGTGACAGGCGTCCCCTTCTTGTCCATCGATGCGAACACGGCAGCCACGAGATAGGGCGTATCATGCAGGTACTGCGTGTAGGGCAGACCGTTCGGGTCCCGGCCGGCTTCCTTCTGCCAACGCGCAACGTAATCCTTCACAGCCGGAGAATCGTCGACACCCGGCGCAAGTGAGGTCGCAATGACGCCCTCCGCTGCCGCTCCGAGCTGCTGAATGAGTTTCGGATTGTAGATGCCGGAGTACGACGTGATCGGAACCGTGATGCCGAGTTGGCGGGCCTGGGCGATGACTTGCGGCGATTCACCGACGAGCCCCTGCAAGTGAATAATCTCGGGATTCGACGCGCGAATTTTCAGCAGCGGTCCAGTAAAGTCCGTCGCCTTCTGGTCGTAAGACTCGTAGGCGACAATCTCGCCTCCCGCCTTCGTGAACGTGTCGCGATAAACGACGGCCGACCCGATGCCGGTCTCGTTGTTGATGAAAAGGACGGCGGCCTTCTTCTTCTTCATCTCGGTCGCGGAGTATTGCGCAACCGCGCGGATGTCGACGTCGGCAAGCGGGAAGGTCGTATAGACGTAGTCGCCGAGCTTGGCGATGTCCGGCGCATTGGCGCCGACCGACAGCTCAACCACCTTGTTGTCGTTGGCGATTGGCGCGACGGCTTTCACGACCCCTGACCATGCCGTGACGAACGCCGGCACCTTGTCGACGCTGACGAGGCGATTGACAGCCTGAATACCTACCTGCGGATCGGCCTGCGTATCGAGCACGATCATCTCGAGCTTCTTGCCGTTGATGCCGCCCTTGGCATTGATCGCATCGACCGCCCATTGCGCGGCTTTGACCTGATCATTGCCGTAAAGCGCTTGGCCGCCGGTGAGTGGCATGGCGAGGCCGAACTTGTATGTCTGCTGTGCGAGTGCGCCTGCGGTGGAGGCTGCAAGTAGACCCGCGCCAACGATGCTGGCGAACGCGCGCCGAGATAACTGTCGACTGTACTGCTTCATGTGTTTCACTCCCTGGCTCATCTGACCTACGGTGTCTTCACGACGGATGTGCGATTGTCTGTAAGGCTAAGAGTGCCTCGTCAGTGGCCATGACGTCGGCATACTTCTCCGCCATATCGAACAAGTTGACCGCATGGGAGGTCTTGCTGCGATCGAACACTGCGTCGTGCGGCACGAGAACACGGAAATTGTAGGCGAACCCGTCGACGACTGTACCGCGCACGCATCCGCTCGTGCTGCAGCCGGTTACGACGAGGGTGTCAGCGCCGAGGTTGATCAAGTAGCTTGCCAGCGGCGTACCGAAAAATGCGCTCGGATGCTTCTTCGGCAACAGAAGATCTTTCTCCTCTGGAGCGATTTCCGCCACGAACTCGTAGCCGCGCGCGGCCACATTCATGATTGCCGGAACCTTGTCCGAGAGGCGGCCCGCGTCGAATGACTGCTTTGGAGACACGTACGGATAGAGTATCGGCCAACCGTTCGCGCGGAAGATCTTTACGAGCTTGGCGATCTGGTGGACGGCTTCCCAAGCGATCTCGCCGCAGGAAGTCGGAAATTCCTTTATCGCTTCCCAGAAGGGCATCGGTCGTGTTCCGACCGTTCGATATTGGACGTCGATGATGAGAAGTGCGGGGCGTTTGCCAAGTCCCGTCGGACGGCCAAAGCCGGCCGCGCGATAGGCCTTCTTTTCGTCTTCACTAATAATGGTGTCCCATGGGCGAGTCGTCATCGCATCGATCCTCAATCGCGGTAACGCGCTTCAATTGCATCCCAGTTTGATTTAGCAACTGCTTGTTGCCTCTCCTCGAACGAAGCAAGGCGGTCGGCGACATTCGCCAGTGAACCGTCGCGATTGAGGGCGCCCAAGACCTCGAACGAGGCCCTCAGCGCCGCCTGCAGCGCCGCATTCGCATAAAGTACGCCTGAGAAGCCCAATTCCGCGAGCCGCTTTCGACCCGGGTCGGGCGTTCGTCCGCCGAATACGATATTGGCGATCTGCGGCGCGGGGATCTCGCGGCCGATCCGCTGCAGCTCCGCTTCATTCAAAGGCGCCTCGACGAACGTCACGTCGGCGCCAGCTTCGACAAAGGCCTGTGCGCGGGCGATGGCTCGATCGAGCCCCTCGACAGCGCGGGCATCGGTGCGCGCGATGATCTGAAAATCCTGGTGGCGCCGCGCATCGACAGCGGCCTTGATCTTCGACAGCATCTCGGGCAACGGGATCACGTCCTTCCCGTTGAAGTGGCCGCATTTCTTGGGAAATGTCTGATCCTCGATCTGAAGACCGGCGGCGCCGGCGCGCTCCAAAACGCGCACGGTGCGATACATATTCACCGGATTGCCGAAACCAGTGTCTCCATCGACGAGTAGCGGCAGGTCGATGGCGTCGGCGATCGCCGCGACATGATTGGCCACCTCGGTCAGCGTCGTCAAACCAATATCCGGCACACCGAGGTACATGTTCGCGACGCCCGCACCGGTTACATAGCAAGCCTCGAAACCGACATCCTCGATGACTCGCGCAAACAGGGCGTTTGCCGCACCGGGAAATGCGACTGCTTCTCGCCGCGCAAAAATGCCTTTGAGTTTCTTCGCCGGGGTCATGCGTCGGGGAGCCCTGTTGTTGGCGATATTAAGCGGATGCGAAGACCGGTTTGCTTATCACAACCCAAAATCGATTACCTGCCGCACGGGTGCCCCGGTTCGCAGGTTCGAGAATGCCTGATTGATCGACGACAGCGGGATGCGATCGGAGATCAGGTGATCGAGATGCAGCCGGCCCTGGGCATAGAATTCGAGAAGATATGGAATGTCCACCCGGAACTGGTTCGAGCCCATGGACGAACCTTGAATACGGCGATCCTTGATGAACATCGACCCGTCGAACTCGAGCGCTTGTCCTGGCTTGAACATACCGAGGATCGTTGCAACTCCACCCGGCTTCAACATCGCGAAGGCCTGCTCCGCAGTCTTTTTCAGGCCTAACGCTTCGAAGACGTATGGCACGCCGCCCTTGGTCATCTCGATGATTGTGCCGACAGGATCCACCTTCGAGGCATCAATGACATCAGTTGCACCGACCTTTCGCGCCAGCTCAAGTTTCGCCGGCAGCATATCCACCGCGATGATGCGCGATGCACCAGCCAATGCCGCACCATTGACGGCCGATAGACCGACGCCACCGCAGCCGATGACAACCACGGTGGAACCAGGCTTAACCTTTGCCGCGTGTACGACGGCGCCAACGCCCGTCAGAACGCCGCATCCGACCAAGGCAGCACGGTCCAATGGAAGATCGGGCCGGATCTTCACGACAGCGTTTTCATGAACAAGCATCTGCTCCGCAAACGACGACAAATTGGAGAACTGATGCACCAGCTTGCCGTTCATCCAGAGACGCTCGGCCTTGCCGGGCGGCAATTTGACGTCGGTGCTCTCGCATAGATTGGGATGGCCGGTGGCGCACTGGGGGCAACAACCGCAAAACACCGAAAGACAGGTAACGACGTGGTCGCCCTTCTTCACGTAAGTGACGTCTTCACCCACGGCCTCGACGATACCCGCCGATTCGTGTCCGGGAACGTAAGGCTTGGGGTAGGGATACGTGCCGTCGTGAAAATGCAGGTCCGAGTGGCACACCCCGGCATATGCGGTTCTAACGAGCACTTCGCGCCGGCCAGGCTTTCCGACTTCCACATTCTCGATCGTAATCGGCTGGTTCGTCTCCCAGACCACGGCGGCTTTCATTTCCACACCCTCCAAGTTCGGCCCGGACACCTGTGTCGAACGCGATATGCCCTCGCATCGCCAATCCGGACCTTGATGCTGTCGACAGTTTACGTCAAGCAGAAACACTAGAAGGCGTGACCCGCAGAGCAGTCTTCATAGATCGAACGGCCACACTTGACTGCCATTCGAACCAATCTGTTGACAGTTTGCGTTCGCACTCGTTAGCGTGCGGCGCGGACCGGATGGGGCGGGATCGCGACGTCGCCCCAAATCTGGATCAAGACCCACATCTGGACCGAGACCATGAGATGGCCAGTTTCCTGCTGAAGCGCGTTTCGCAGTCCGTCCTGACGGTCCTTGGTGTCATCACTGCAGCGTTCTTCCTCGTGCGCCTGGCCGGTGATCCCTCTCTGCTTTTGCTTTCAACAGAGGCGACAGCCGAAGACGCAAAGGCCGTGCGCGAAGCGATGGGCTTCGATCGCTCGCTCGCCACGCAGTACTTCGACTTCATGAGCCGGGTCCTACGAGGGGACTTCGGCGTTTCCCTGCGTCAGCATACCTCGGCCATGGGGCTCGTTCTGGAGCGGATCCCGGCCACGCTCGAGCTGGCGCTCACGTCGTTCGTCCTCGGCATCTCGCTCGCCTTCGTGCTCGGCACACTGATGCGCATGACCAGGGCCCGATGGATCCGTGAGACCATCATGTGGATCGCGCTAGCACGGCAGGCCATACCGGTCTTTTCGTTCGGCCTGCTTATGGCGTTGGTCTTTTCAGTGTGGCTGAGGTGGCTACCCTCTCTCGGTCGAGGCACTTGGGCCCATTTGGTACTCCCGGCATTGACGCTCGGCACCTACGAACTCGCACTCTATCTCAGGCTGTTCAACGCATCTCTCGCCGCCGAGCAGAAGCAGGACTACGTCCGCACGGCCTTCGCAAAGGGCCAGGGCCGCATCCAGGTTCTGCTTGGCCACATGCTCCCGAATGCGCTGCTGCCGCTCGTCACAGTAGCTGGCATTAATCTCGGCCTGCTGCTCGGCGGCACCGTGGTCACCGAGACCGTTTTCAGTTGGCCCGGCGTCGGGCGCCTGATCGTCCAATCGGTGAGCCAACGCGACTATCCGGTGATCATCGCCGGGGTGTTCGTTATTTCGCTGATCTTCGTCGTGATCAATCTCGCCGTCGACATCCTCTACGGCTTTCTCGACCCACGTGTGAGACTGTCATGACGAGACGCGTCAATGCCTCCCAACTGATTGCGCTGTTACTGATTGCAGCGATGACTGTTCTCGTCGCCGCGGTACCTTTGCTGCCGTCTTATGATCCTTACACCCAGAATCTCGCCGGCAGTCTTGTCCCCATCGGTGGCAGCGCCATGGACGGCAAGTTCTATCCACTTGGGTCAGACACGCTCGGCCGCGACATCCTCAGCCGCTTGGCTCTGGCCGGCCAGGTGAGCATTCTAATCGGGCTTGGCGCCGTTATCGTGTCGCTGGTGATCGGAGTTGCGCTCGGGCTGATCGCCGGGTACTTCCGCGGGCTTGTCGAGACGATCATCATGGGTCTCGCTGACCTCCAGCTCTCGATCCCGCGCGTCCTGTTGCTCATCGCGGTCACGGCGATCGTGGGTCCGAGCGTCACCAACCTAGCGCTTCTCCTCGGCTTGACGAGCTGGGTCGCCTACGGACGCGTAGCGCGCGGCATGGCGCTGAGCCTGCGCGAACGTGAGTTCGTTCTCGCCGCGCGCACACAAGGTGCGACGGCCTCCTGGAATATTCGAAAGCATCTGCTGCCGAATGTGCTGCCGCAGATGCTGATCGTCGGCTCCTACGAATTTGGGCAGATCATCGTCATGGAAGCGTCATTGTCGTATCTTGGCTTGGGCGTCCAACCGCCTTTGCCGAGTTGGGGAATGATGGTCAGTGAAGGACAAACGTATCTGGCACTGGCGCCGTCGCTCTCGATGCTGCCGAGTTTTGCGCTGTTCACGCTCGTTGCCGGCCTGCAGTTCTTGTCTCAGAGTTTCACTTCGGAGGGCGAGGTCGTTTCCGCTCCCCAGCAGGGCAAAGCGTGATGGCAGGTGCTTCGCCCAAGGCAGAACGTGACGACTTGATCCTCAGCGTTCGAGGTCTCTCAATCGATGTCGATCAGGGGGGCGGTTCGACGCGCCTCGTGGACAACGTGTCTTTCGACGTGCACCGAAATGAAGTCGTCGGAATCGTAGGCGAATCCGGATCAGGCAAGAGCCTTACAATGCTCGCCGTGCTGGGCCTGTTGTCGCCGCCGCTCCGCATCGCAGCCGGCAGCATTGTTCTCAAAGGACGGGAGATCACAACACTCAACTTCGAAGAGATGCGCGCCATCCGCGGCAAATCGATGTCAATCGTCTTTCAGGATCCGATGACGTCGCTCAATCCGGTGCTTCGAATCGGAACTCAGATCGGCGAAGCCGTGCGGCTGCACAATCCGCACATGAGCAAGGCCGACATCGAAGCGCGGGTGATCGAACTGCTCGCCATGGTGGGTATCCCTCGCCCCGAGACGCAGCACCGCCGCTTTCCGAACGAGTTTTCCGGCGGCATGCGCCAACGCGTGATGATTGCGATCGCCATGGCGAACGAGCCGGACTTGCTGATCGCAGACGAGCCCACTACGGCACTCGACGTCACCATACAAGCGCAGGTGATGCAGGTTCTGGCCGAGGTGCGCCAGCGCACCGGCGCCGCGATGGTCTTGATCACACACGACCTCGGGCTCGTGGCGGAGCGCGCCGATCGCGTCGGCGTCATGTATAGCGGACAAATTGTAGAGCTGGCGGAAACCGAGCCGCTGTTCGCGCGGCCAAGCCATCCTTATACGGCAGGCCTCATCTCCAGCCTACCGCGGATCGACCATCGCGTCCCGCAGCTCTATTCTATTCCTGGCTTCGTCCCCGATCCTGCGAAGATACCGCCCGGTTGCGCCTTCCATCCGCGATGTGCCGTCTCGGCAGGCCGCAGCGCGTGTCGTACGATCAGCCCGTCATTGCAGGAGCTCTCAGCAACCCACTTGGCAGCCTGCCATTTCGCGGAAGACTCATCGGCGTGGCGGGAGCGTCAGATCACGACAGCCGAAGCGGTGAGTGAAAAGCCATCCATACAGGCAGCCATTGCCACCGAGACGATCCTGAAGGTGGACGCGCTCAGCAAGGAGTTCAAAATTGGGGGCTCGCTATTACGGCGCGGCGAGCGGCTGCGCGCGTTGCACGACGTCAGCTTCGAACTGAAGAGAGGACGTACACTGGGGCTCGTCGGCGAATCCGGTTGCGGCAAGTCGACGTTGGCGCGCGTTCTGCTACGTCTACTCGAGGCCTCGGGTGGCCGCGTATTTCTCAACGGCGAGCCTTTCTCCGAACTGTCGGGTTCAAAACTGCGCAAGCGGCGCAAGGATCTTCAGGTTGTTTTCCAGGATCCGTACTCATCGCTCGATCCGCGAATGACGGTTCACGACGTGATCGCCGAGCCGCTGCGGATCAACAAACAGTATGATCCGCGCCGGGTGGACGACCTACTCGCGCATGTTGGACTGTCTCCAGAGGTTGGTTCCCGGCGATCGCCGGAATTCTCAGGAGGGCAACGTCAGCGAATTGCTATCGCTCGGGCGTTGGCGCTGAAGCCTGATGTGCTGATTTTGGACGAGGCCGTGTCCGCCCTGGACGTTTCGATCCAGGCGCAGATCATCAATCTTCTAGAGTCGCTGCAGAAAGAATTCGGCCTGACGTACGTGTTCATCTCGCACGATCTTTCGGTCGTGCGACACATCGCCGACGAAGTCGCGGTGATGTACCTCGGGCGCTTCATCGAGTACGGCCCAACAGAACAAATCTTCAACTCTCCGGCACACCCGTATACACAAGCCTTGCTGTCGGCCATCCCTCATATGCGCCGGGAAAGTCAGCGGATCATTCTGTCCGGCGACCTCCCCAACCCAATGGCGCCGCCATCCGGCTGCGCCTTCCGCACCCGCTGCTTCAGGGCGCAGTCCGAATGCGCTGCCGCAGAACCACCGTTACTTGCGCGCACTGGCGATCAGCACATGAGCGCCTGCTATTTCCCCGGTGCTTCGGAAGTTGCCGCGTCGGCGGCGCAGACCGAGAGCAGAGCACCACAATCGCCGTGAGACGCCGCCGTTCCCTCCACATACGAAGCAACCAGTGATCCCCATGTCCGACAAGACCTACAATTTTGACAGCTCCGCGACGAGGGACGGCTACGGCGCCATCGACATCGTCACCAACTTCTACACACCACGTGTCATCGCCGAGAAGCGCGTCCCAACGGACGAGACGTTCCGCGATCAAGTGCGCATGGCGCAGGATCATCGGCGAGGCATGACACCAGAGCAGTACATCGAGAAGATGGACCGGGCTGGGATCGAGCGATCGCTGCTCATTGCCACGCGCTGCGGCGACCGGCGCATGAGCACCTCGACGGAAATCCCATATGAGTACGTATATGAAGCCTGCCAGCAGTATCCGCATCGTTACTCGGGCCTGGCGGGGATCGATCCGCTACGCGGGATCGCTGGGCTCAAGGAACTGGACAAGGCCGTCCACGAGTTTGGCTTCGTCGGCGCGCACCTCTACCCGCACTGGTTCGGTCAGGCTCCGGATGCCGCGATCTACTATCCTTACTATGCGCGGTGCGCCGAACTTGGCATCCCCATCATGATGCAGGTTGGTCATTGCCTGATCTACCGGTCGGACAACCGGCTAGCGACCGTCGCAAAGCCAATTACGCTCGATCGCATTGCCATAGATTTTCCAGAACTGACGATCATCGGAATTCATCTCGGCTATCCCTGGACGGAGGAGATGATCTCGGTCGCGACCAAGCACCGCAACGTCTACATGGCGGGCGATGCGTACGCGCCGAAGCATTGGGGCGCCTCAGCCATTCACTTCGCCAACACGTTCGGTCAGGACAAGTTCCTGTTCGGGACGGATTGGTGGGTTATCGATCCGGAGCGTGCAATGCAGGAAGTGCACGATCTCAATTTCCGTCCGGGGTCGAAACGGAAGATCTTGCGCGACAACGCCCTTCGCATCTTCAAGCTTCCATGCGCAGCGCCTGCCTCGAGCGAGTAAGCGCCGCGGGCCTTAGCGGCGCAAGGGCGTCGGTGGAACGGCCGACAACGCATCTGCGTCTGCTTTGATCGACGCAAGAGAGCTGAAGCGCGCATTGCGCAAGTGCGTACGCATGGCGGCTTCAGCGCGGTCGGGATCCCGGCTTTCGATCGCTTTGACGATCTCCACGTGTTCACTGAGAGCCGCCTGCGCTCGACCGGGCTGCGTGCTCGACTTTCTACGATGGATGCGCAGCTGGTAGTAAATTTCATCCATCAACAGGCGTTCGAGGCTGGAGCATTTGGAGCCACGAATGATCGAGAAATGAAAATCTTCGTCGCGGGATCGCTGCACATACGCCTCACCCGATGCCAATTCAGGCTGATGGGCGTGGGCTTCGAGAAGGCGACGGAGGCCCTGGAGCTCCTCGTTCGACATGCGTTCGGCAGCTAGCCGCGCTGCCATTCCTTCAAGGGCCTCACGCGTCAGGAACAGTGATTCGAGTTCCGCACGCGAGAAGGTGATCACGTGGACGCCGATGCGCGGAGTACGGCGAATGAGCCGGCCTTCCAGCCGCCCGAGCGCCTCGCGCAATGGACCACGGCTAATCCCAAGATTGCGCGCGAGTTCCGCTTCCGAAATGCGCTCGCCGGGCTCGAACTCGCCGGAGGTGATCGCCTCGATCACCTTCTGGAGGGCTTCCGAACTCAATGAAGCGCTGACGATGGGCCTGATGCTGCTCAAAGATCGCCTCTCACAACGTCACCCCATCTTTGCTTCACGCCCACTGTAGCGGCCCGGAACTGGCGCCTGCCTGATGCCACGCGGTGGAATGCATCTATCTCGACAACCTCAAATCTACAATCCGTTTTGGTTTTTGTGCCGTTGTTGGATCGAATATCTGATCACGAGCGACCAATTCGATAGTGGGGCGCAAATTGGTCAGCCGCCGGAACTCTTGGCCCGCTGCACCTGACACATGACTTGCATCCGCACCCATTTCGACCGCCAAGCGGATCACCAATTTGTCCATCGAGAACGGATCGCTTGGTTCCTCGGAGGTCACGACGATCTGATACTCGTCGATCCCACTCATCCTATCCAGATGCTCCTTGAGATTGCCTAGATTAACGAGAGCGCCGCGGATTTTGATGATGTCGCCCGTTCGCACTGGCGTCGATGACAGGCGTACCGATGTCCTTCCGCAATGCGGGCAGGGCGCGTGGTCGAGCGATCCCAGATCACCCACCTTATAGCGCAGGAAAACAGTACCGCGCCGATTGAGATGGGTCACTGCAAGCATTCCCGACTGACCGTCGGCGAGGCGCTTGCCCGTTTCGTCGTCGACGATCTCGTGGAAGAGCTGATCAGGCGCCGCACTGTGAAACCCGCTGCCATCGCAACACTCGATCATCGTGCCGCCTTGCTCGGTCGAGCCATAGCGATTGACGATCGTCGTACCGGCACAGCCGAGTTCGCGCATCCGGCGACGGAAGTCCTCGCGCATCGCCGGAGAGGCGGCCTCGCCCGTCGTCATCACCATGCGGACACTAGACAGATCTGCGCCTTTCTCTTTGGCGCGGATCAAAACACGGCGAACATATCCGGCAACACCCCACAACACAGTCGCGCGGTGACGCGCGACGGCCTCGATGGCTTCGTCCATGCTGCGGTTGACAGGAAATGCCATATCGGTGCGGCCGGTGTGGCCGAACATGATCGCAGCACCGACCGCGCCCGCCTCGTCGGCTGCGCGGGAATAGGCACCCATTGGGAAGCCGGTCATCGGAAACAGGTTGGCGATCAGGTCCGTGTTCGAGAGACCGATCAGATCCTGGCGATCCTTGAACAGATACTGATAAGCGAAGTTATCGTGCGACGTGACATAGATCGGTGCCGGCCTGCCGCTCGTGGTGCCTGTCGTATAGACGATCTTCCAGAGCCTTCCTTCATTGCCGGGTAGGGCATCAGGATCGATCCGAAAGGCTTCGGGATCGGACAGGAAATCGCTCTTCGATGTCGGTGGCAGGCGTTCGAGATCGCCGCAGCTGCGAATGTGCTCGGGACGCAGGCCTTCCCGGCGCATGAGGCGCGCATAGAAGGGATGATGCTCGTAGCAGAGCGCAACCATGCGGCTCAAGCGGCGGTCTTGAAATGCTCTCACAACTGCGAGCGGTTGCCGCAGGACGTCAGGTAAAGTGAACTCGTCGGCAGCCCAGCTGTCGGCATTATTCTCCGTCATGGCCAACCTGTGTCTCGTTTGCCGCAATAAAGGCGCGGCGAGGCAGTGATCGACCACCTCGCCGCTTGACGTTCGACAGATCTACTTGAAGTCATAGAGACGAACGAAACCGTCCGGCCACGGCTTATAGCCAGTCGTCTTCTTCGCACCATATGCCTGCATCTCGTCGTAAAGCGGCAGGTGATAGCGGTTCTGGTTGCTCTTGCGGAAGGCCTCGGAAATAACCTTCTTCTGTTCGGCGAGGTCGGTGATCGTGCGCTGCTTTTTTAGAAGCGCATCGATTTCCATGTCCACTTTGTAGGCGTGGGAACCCGCTTCGTACATCGTCGTGAGGACCGTCTCCGCATGGTACTGCGACGACCCGAATGCGAAGAAGTACATGCTGTCGAGTTTCGACTGGAGCCAAAGCGGGAAGAAGGCCGTGAACTCCATCGGCTTGATCTCAACCTTGAGACCTGCAGCCGTCATGTATCCGGCGATCGCCTGGACAACCTCGTTTGCCATGACGATGTTGTTGTTTGGGTACTGGATCGAAATCGGCTCGCCTTTGTAGCCTGCGTCGGCGACCAGCTTCTTGGCGCGCGCCGGGTCGTATGGAGCCGGCTTGAACGAGGCGTCGTAGCCGATGTTCATCGGTGGCACCATGATCCCGGTGGGTTTGCCGAGACCACGCAGCAGCTTGTCGGTTATGGCGCTGCGATCGATCGCAATGTCGATGGCCTCGCGAATTGCCGGATTGTCGAGCGGTGGCTTGTTCGGGTTGAACGCGGCAAAAATGACGCGGAAGCCTTGAGCGACATTGACATCGAGACCGGGCGCCGACTTCAGCTGTTCGATCAGAGACGGCGGCAGAGCGGGAACAACATCGACTTCGCCTGACAGCAGAGCAGCGGAACGCGAGGACTCCGCAGGGATCGGCCGGTATGTCGCTTTCTTGATCGCCGGGGCGCCACGCCAGTAGTCTGCGTTGGCTTCGAGTTCCATCCTATCGTCCTTGGCCCAGCGGATGAGCTTGTAGGGGCCGGTGCCGACGGGCTTCGTCGCATACCCCTGATCGCCCACCTTCTCGAAGTAGGTTTTCGACATCAGGTTCACGTAGCTGATCTGGCGGTGGAAGATGCCGTATGGCTGGATCAGGCTGAATTTGACTGTGTGATCGTCGACTTTTTCGACCTTGTCGACAAGCCGGATGAAGGTCCGAACGGGAGTCGTGGCATCCGCCTTGATGCGATTGATCGTGAACACGACGTCGTCCGCCGAGAAGGGGCTGCCGTCATGGAACTTCACGCCCTTGCGAAGCTTGAACGTCCACTCCTTCAGATCCGGCGAAAAGGTCCAGCTCTCGGCAAGGCGCGGGTTCATCTGGCCGTCGCGCTGCAATTCCGTCAGGGCATCGAAGACGTTGAGGCGGTAATTGAAGCCAATAGGTGAGGTGTCCTTGCTGGGGTCGAGCCCCGGGATGTCTCCCGGCAGCGCGACGACGATGGTGTCCGGTGCGGCCTCGACACTCGACGCCAAACCAATCAAGCACGTGGCCAGGGCGGCGGCTCTCCCCGTCTTCACGATCGCTCGGAATAACGTCATTCGTCCCTCCTCGGTCGGTTCAGTTGGCCGGAAATGGCACTGCAAGCCAATCGCAAGCTAGGAGAGCGCCTTGACAGCTGTCAACAGTTGTCTCCTCTTTGGCGCCGGCGACGAGCTATGCGGCATCGTGATCGGTCGAAAACGGGTTCCATGAACCCTTCAGCCGACACGAGTTGATGGACACAACTGGGGTGGCGTGCATGCGTGAACACATCGATTTTGTGCAGACACAGCGGCTCAATTGGGAAGATGGGGCGCCTGCCGGGCTGGCGGGGACCAAGCTCAAACTTCTCAGTCGCGATGACGTAGACGGGTCTTACAGTGCCGTCGTCAAGCTGCCGACAGGTTGGTCGCGACCAGCTGGCCCCCTCCTCTACGACGAGGAGTTCTACGTGCTGGACGGGGCGCTCCACGTCGGAGATCACCACTACACCGCAAACGTCTATGGATTTCTCGCCGCGGGCACCGGTACGAACGGAATGCGCGCGGCCACCGACGTTACGATGCTCTACTTTCGCTCCGGTGCCGTGGCACCGGCCCAGCGCACACCGGAGGCGGCCGGCGCCAGGACTGTGCGGCGGGTGGATCTCACGGAAGGCACCTGGGACGGCGACTTCGACAAGCTCGGCTTAGGCAGCTTCAAAGGCACCGCGCGCATGAAGATCCTGCGCGAGGACCCCTTCTCGGGCGAGACCACCTATATCTCGGCAACGATCGCGTTTCGGCGGGGCGAGCGCGCGGAACGGCATCCGATCGTGCAGGAATTCTACATGCTGTCGGGCGAACTGGCAGGCGATCTGGGAGTGATGCATGCCGGCGCGTATTGCTTCCGTCCGCCGATGATCAAGCATGGCCCCTACTGCACGCCAACCGGCGCAGTCATTTTGTTCCGCGGCATCGGCGGCAAGCAGGAGACCTACTGGGAGGATGCGCCACCGATCACGTTCGACCCACCTCACCAGCCGATACTGCCGGAACGGCTGAAGCATTTAGGCGCTCCTTACGCGAGACCGCCGCGCTACTGACGTTCGGCAAAGCACGACAAAATCGCCGCTCCCACGTCGGTACTTTCGCCACAGCGGATCGGCGTCGTTCCGAGCAGGTTGGCCGCGCGGGTGGCAGCAAACGCGAAGGTGTCCTGGTCATGGCTCACGACCCGTGCCGTGCCTCGCAAATTCGCCAGCGCGTCCGATAGCGGATAAGCCAGGACGATTTTCCAGATTTCACGATAGCGGTTAGGCTGCTTGAGCAGGGTCACGGCCCGTCGATGAAGTTGCTCAGGGTCCAATCGGGGCGCTGTCTTCTTGGCGGACGCAACCCGCCGGTCATACCAAGGATACCAAAGCTCCTGATCTCGCAGATGATGCCAGAGCCGCAAGAAATTGCCGCCGTCCCATTGCGGCGAGATATCGGGGATTTGCTCGGCATCCATGTCGGCCTGGACCGCGGCGGCCGGCGGCGAACGGAGAACGACCGCACGCACCAAGTCCGGCCTCAACCTTGCAAGTTCGGTTGCGACCAGCGCCGATGTGCCGACCGCACAGATCCGGACTTCCGTGATGCCGAGTGCATCCAGCACCTGAGCCGTCTGGCTCGCCCAGAGCGCCGGCGAAAGGGCGATATCGGCCGCAAGCACCGAATTGCCGTTGCCGAACAAGTCGAGGGACACGACTGGCGCTTTGCTGGCAAGCGACGTGGCATGGCCCGTGTCGAGATCGCAGCCGCCGGGAAGATCGTGCAATAGGAGGATCGGCGTTTCCGGACGTGTCAGGCAGTAGCCGCGCACGTAAGCTGGGCCCCACTCTGTCGGGACGTAGTCGCGCAGCGTATCAGCACCGCTGCCGAAGCGGCTCTTCCAATGAGGTACCGCGCCAGATGCGGCGTGCAACCGCAGAACTTCCAGTTCTTGAGCGGCCGCTTCAGCATGCGAGCGGGAAAATTGCTGCACCCATGCCGATGCTGGATAGAGCTTCATCGTTCTGAACTGGCTGTCGCCCGGCCGGTTGCCAAAACAGACGGGGACTTTGATCTCGTCGATGATTGCCAAACCAGCATGACGGAACGCCGAGGCATAGACGGTGGGGTAGTTGTCGCCGGATTCGAGCAGTTCCACCGTGCCGCGATAAAGGAAATCGATGCCGGGAACGTCGGTATCGGCGCGGTGAGCGATCTCGCTCTTGTCCCACGGCCAGAACATGTGTTGCTCGCGGTAGCGAAACCACGCCCAGACGAGATGCGTCCCATCCCACCGCGGCTCGATCGGCAACAGATAAGTCTTGAGCCTTTCTTCGCTGTATGGTGCAGGGAACACCGGATAGCCATCCGTCAACACCATACTGCACAGTTCTGGGTGACGGCGCGCCAGTTCGACGGCGACGCCCGCGCCGGTGTGGCGGCCATACAGGCCAGCCTGCGAGATACCCAGCGCGCGCATCGCGCCGGCGATGGCATCGGCCAAGTGATGCGTTTCCAATCGGTCGATTTGGATTGCGTCGGACAATCCAAATCCCGGCAGGTCGAAGGCAAATGTCGTGAAGTCATCTGCCCAGGCGACCTGTAGCGGCGCCATGACCTTGGCAGAACAGGGAGCTGCGTGCAGCATGACCAGTGCCGGTCCAGTGCCGTAGCGGCAATAGTGCACATCCCTAGCATTGACGGTGACGAAGCCTTTTTGGGCCGATCGCGCCATTCGGTCCTCGCTGTGCCGTTCCATAGTTCTGCGATCCGTAGCTTGGGTTGTATGGTTCAGGGGATATCTGGTGCTGTTGACAGTCTACAAAAGCGGCTCTTAGGGTCGACCCGAATCTTCGCAAGTCTGCTGTGCGCGGCGCCCGCCCGTCACAACTCGGTATCTCCGACATCCTCGCTTCACGGTCGTCCCCATGAGCCTGCCACCTGACAGCCCGCCTGCCGCACTGGTTTCGGCGCTTCGTTCGAAGCTGGAAGGGATGCAGATCCGAACCGAGGACCTCGACCTCTTCCGAACGGACATCTATTACACGTCGCCGTTCGCGCCGCTCGCGGTGGTGACGCCCCACCACGCCGCCGATGTCGTGAAACTGGTCCAAACCGCGCGCGCGCTCGGCGTCAGCCTTGCAACGCGTGGGGCTGGTCTCTCCTATAGCGCCGGCTATATACCGGCCAACGCGCGGACCGTCGTCGTCGACCTCACGGCTATGACGCGCATAACCGAACTCAATTGCACCGATCGCTACGTTACGGTCGAGGCTGGAGTCACCTGGTCGCAGCTGCGGGAGGCATTGCTGCCGCACGGGCTGACGACGCCCTTCTGGGGCACCTTCTCAGGCCGCCACGCCACGATCGGTGCCAGTTTGGCCCAAGGAGCCAAGTTCTATGGCTCGGCATCGCGCGGGTCTGCCGCAGAAAGCGTACTCGGCTTGAAGGTCGTCACGGGGAACGGCGACATCGTGACGACCGGATCGGCTGCTACGGTATCGTCGCCGAGCCCGTTCTTTCGCAACTATGGCCCGGATCTCACCGGCTTGTTCCTCGGTGATTGCGGCGCCTTCGGCATCAAGGTCGAAGCAACGCTCCAGCTTGTCCCAGCGGCCGGCGCCACCGACGTCTGCTCCTACTCCTTCGACGATCCCATCGCGCAGATGGAAGCGATGGCCACAATCGGTTCGGAACTGCTCGCGACCGAATGCTTGGGTATGGACCCGTTCTCGGCACGCATGCGCATGGAAAGCGAAGGCTTGGCGAGTGATTTGCGGACACTCGGGCAGATTGTCGGCGGTAGCCGCTCCGTGTGGGCGGGGCTCTACGACGCGGGACAGATTGCCTTCAGCGGGCGTCGGTTCGCGAGGCGGATGGGCTATCTCATGAACTGCATCGTCGATGGGCGCGACCGCGGCGACTCCCGATCGCGTATCCGCCGGGTCCGCGAGATCGCCAGCAACGCTGGCGGACGCGCCGTCCCTGCGTCCGTGCCGCGGGTGATGCGCGCGATGCCGTTTCCGCCGATGAACGGCCTCCTCACGCCATCGGGAAAGCGGATGAATTGGCTGCATACGGTCGTTCCCAACTCGCGTGGCGGCAAGTGTTTCCAGGCAACGGAGGCTGTGTTCGAGCGCAATGCCGGCCTGATGAAGCAGCATGGGATCGATCGCGGCTATCTCCTGTCGACGCACGGGCCGACCGGTGTCGGCGTCGAGACCCTGATCCGCTGGCCCGACGCGGCATATCCGATCCATACGCACTACATGTCGACCGCTGAGAAGCAGAAGTTGAGGTCACGCCAAGCCAACCCCGAGGCGCAGAGTACCGTCGTCCAATTGTCGACGGAGATTCTCGACGCGTGGGAGGGCATGGGCGGCGTACATCTCCAAATCGGGCGCAAGTATCCCTACCTCCGGTCACGCCTGCCGGAAACAGCGGCGCTCCTGCAAACACTCAAAGAGGCGCTGGATCCCGATCACGTCATCAATCCGGGGAACGTTTTCGGCGCTGAGCCGTAGATGGCCACCAGATCCGCCAACGCTCACGGTGATCGCCGATTGCTTTGGGCAATTTTGCCACACGACTGTTAAGCACCGGCACGACGGCAGCTCGGGATCAAGGGCGGGCTTTCCCCCGTGCGCAAGGAAGTCGGCCCCGAGGAATTGTTCTACCCTCTTGCACGGACGGTACTGCAGAGAGTGCAGGAGGTAGATGCCGTGAAAGCCTCGCGGCGCTGCCCGGTAACTCCGGCCGCATCAGCGTCGGATGACTAGGGGACATCACGATCTTTGTCGCGCAACTACAATGGAACATTGTGTTCCAATGGCGCTCCCTACGGGAGTCGAACCCGTCTTTTCAAATTGAAAATCTGACGTCCTAACCGATAGACGAAGGGAGCAGCACGCGCCCTATAGCCAACATCGCTGCAGTGCGCAACCGGCTATCTTTCGCCAGCCGTGATGATCTGCAGTCGAACATGTGTTGTAGTAGCTGCGGCGTCTGGGACACAGGACCGCCCGCCGTGTGGCCCCCGCACCCTTGCGGTCCGCCAAGTCGTTGCAATTTTTGCCCGAATCGCAGCAAGGTTTAGCCGAATTGAGGTTGTGTGGCCGCCTGTCTCGCGTCCGGTCCGTCGCTCAGATCCGGAGAGACTAGATGAATATCATGACGCCAACGCTCAACAAGCCAGACATCGAGATCGGCGAAATCGCAGAAGCTACGTCGGCTTCCTGCATTGCAACTCGTGTTCGCCAGCTGAGCCGGATCGTGACCCGCATCTACGACGACGCCCTTCGCCCTCTCGGCATCACCGCCAGCCAGTTCACGTTGCTGACCCAGCTTGCCAATCAGGATGGCATTACCGCCGTCGAGATCGGCACTGAGCTCGACATCGAGAAGTCGACCCTGTCGCGTAACCTGAAGCGCCTTCTGGCGCTCGGCCATCTTACGATGGATCCTCCTGCCGGCCGCCGTGGCCGCGGGTTGCATCTCACGCCCAAGGGTCGTGAGGTTATACTGAGAGCCTACCCTGTGTGGCGTGACGCCCAGACCCGCTCGATCCGGATCATGGGGCCCGAGAGCCGTGCGACTCTCGATGGCCTTTTGATGCAGGCCGAGAAACTTGCCGCAGCCTGATTACCCGCCTACCCTCTTTCTGATCTGATTGGTTTCTCTCAACCTCTCTCACAAATACGAAAGGCGCTCGGGATGCCCACCCGAGCGCCTTTATTCTTTTCCGGAAGCGGCCGGCGTTTTGTGTGCCGGCCGTTCGGCAGGGGGCGATTTCGTTATTCCGACATCATGACGGGTACGGTCATTTGCTGGAGAATCGAGTTCGTCACGCCGCCGAACGCTTTCTCGCGCAAGCGCGCATGGCCATAAGCTCCCATGACCAGCAAGTCGGCGCCGGCGTCCGACAGGAAGTTCAAGATCACTGCATCGGGCGAGATTTCGGTCACCGTCTGTGTTTCAACGCGGGCCTTGACGCCGTGCCGTGCCAAGTGGGCTGCGATATCGTGGCCAGGCTTGTCACCGTGGGCTCCACGGCGGCTTTCCGGATTGATGACGAGGATGATCACCTCGCCGCCGCGCCCCTGCAGTAACGGGATGGCATCGTTGACCGCGCGCACGGCCTTCTTGCCGCCGTCCCACGCGATCACTGCGCGGCGCACCTCCATCTCGAAGCGGCCGATGTAGGGCACGATGTAGACCGGGCGACCCGAGCCGAATAGAACGCCGTCGAGCAGGCTTTCCTGGAACGGGGCGCCGGCGTCGTCGACCTTCGGCTGCCCTAGGAACGTCATGTCGGCATGCCGCGCGTGCCAGGCGAGCTGAGCCGGCGCTTTCGGCGCGCCGCACTGAATGACCTTCGACGTGAACGGCACGCCTGCCGCCTTGGCTGCGGCCTCGAATGCTGCGATCGCCGCATCGGCTGCCTTCTTCACGATGTCCTGTTGCTGCTGTGACAGGCTCGCCGGAAACTCGATACCGACATAACGCGAGATCGTGGACTCGAGCGCGAGGGCAACGCCTGTGACCGATGCGCCCTGCCGCTTGGCGAGCGCAAGGGCCGCGTTGACCCGGTCGCCGCAAGCCGGTGCTGAGTCGAGGTGGACAAGCAGATCCTTGAAAGCCATGGGACGGCTCCTTGATATCGAAGCGGCTCGGCCCGGACGGCCAGCTGACGCGGTGGCCGCACACTAGCTCCGCCGCACTGCGATCCATTGATCGCCGTCAAGCTGGTTCTCGCGGCACCGTCATCGCGGGAGGCGAGCCTTGCAGCGGCGGTGATTGGCCTTGGCCGCCAAAGCTGCTTCATTCAGCCGAGTAGTTCCAGGAGATCGCGACATGACCGACCAGACCGAGAAGCCCTGGCTGTGGCCGGAAGACGTATGGCGCAAAAAGATCGCGCATGTTCGCGGCGGCAAGTCGCTCAAGCCGAAGGCTTGGAAGGATGGCGCGCGTTGTGCCGTGGCGATCTCGTTCGACAGCGACCACGAAACGGTTGAGTTGCGCTTCGGCGGCAAGTCCTACGGCAAGTTGAGCCAGGGCGAATACGGCGGACGGCAGGGTATGCCCCGCATCCTATCGCTGCTCGACCGCTACTCTGTGCCAGCAAGCTTCTTCATGCCGGCGGTCTCCGCCATGATTCACCCTGAGGAAGTGAAGCAGGTCGTCGGGGCTGGCCATGAACTTGCGATCCACTCCTGGATTCACGAATTCAATTCGGTGCTCGACTATCAGACCGAGCGCGACCTTGCGTTCCGCGCCCGCGACGTGTTGACGAAGCTCTCCGGCAAGGAGCCGATCGGCATGCGCACGGCATCGTGGGATTTCAGCCCGCACACGCTCAAGATCATCCGCGAAATGGGGCTCTTGTACGACTCGTCACTGATGGCCGACGATGAGCCCTATGAGCTGCTCGACGAAGGGCAGCCGACCGGCATCGTCGAGTTGCCGGTCGAATGGATCCGCGACGATGCCGTCTACTTCAACATGGACCGCATGGCGGCGCTGCGCCCCTACACGCCGCCTGAAGCCGTCTTCGATATCTTCCGCCGCGAACTCGACGGCGCGCATGCCGAGGGTGGCCTCTATGTGCTGACCATGCATCCGCACATCACGGGGCACCGATCGCGCATCTGGATCGTCGAGGAGATCATCAGGCACGCACAAAGTCTCGGCGGCTGCTGGTTCGCGACGCATGCCGACATCGCGGCCTACGTGAAGGCCGAGGCGAAGCTCGGTTGAGGGTCTTTGTTGCGTGTTTTTGCAACTACATGGACGTGCGTCGATGTCTCTTGAAACAAGAGGCGGAGCGGGTACCGCGTCTGATCGGCGATAGTGGCAGTTCAAGCCTCTCGAAGTCACTTGCTTCGGCCGGGCCGGATTGCAAGTCACGCGATGCTCGCAGTGCCACTCATCGCCTTAGAAGGTGCGGTCGCCCGCTCCGTTCTCCGGTGTCGTCCATCCGGGTTCCCGGCGGTTCATCACACCCGCCAGGCGCTGGCTCCCATGGTCCAGAACTTGACTTTGCTGAGTTCCCTGGGCCCGGACTACGGCGCTGCTGAACCGGCCGCCGTCCCATATTCCACCGGATGCCGGCCGGGGGCAGGCAGGTCAGCTACACCTGCCACGCGCTCCTCTTGCGTGCAGCCCGGCGATCCCGCGAAGGATCGTCGCTCTGCACTGGTCGTCCTTCCGCCTTGCGGCAAAGATCCTGCGACTTGCGATCCGGTACGAAGTACCGCAGCGGGTCGCAGGATCGGAAAGAAAGTCCCGGGCTTCCGGCTCACCGCCTCTGATCCCGAAACACGGCCCTGCATGCCAGCGACGATGCCGCAAGGCCCTTTGTCGCGCAATTGGGCAAGTACCTAGGGCGAAACCGCCACACCAACTGTGGCAACGGCCGCGTTGGGATCGGGCAAGCCTTCCCGAATGCGGCGCGAATAGTCGGGGTCGCCGTCGGCGGCACGCGAGCGCTCACGGATATCCGCGGCTTTCTGCAACTGTGGCAACGCCATTCTCGTATCGAGCAGCTCCAGGCGGTACAGGAACTCAGCCAAGTAGCCAGACACGAGAATGCGCCAATCGAGCGGAAACTTATGTCCAGCTGCCCTGACGAGGCGGGCGATCTCGGTCGTACAATTCATGAAGATCGTATTGTAGAAGCGCGGACGTTCCGCCAGTGCGTTCATCTGCTCGAGGTAGGCAGCGAAAAGCTTGCGGCGCATTTCGGCGTTCGATGCCACGCGGTAGAGGCGGACGTCTTCGCCCCGCACGTTGACGCGGTTGCGGACGACGTCGCGCTCGTCCGCGCCGATGAAGATCAACTCGTAGCTGCGCATGAAACCTGCGAGGGCTGTCCACTTCTCGCCCACTTCCCGCCGCGTCTCGATCGTCATGGCGAGAGGGGGAGCGTTGCGGAAGACGAAACTGATCATGGTGTGGGCGATACGCGGATCGCCCCAGGTACACACGAACACGTCGAGCGCCTCGAGGTCACGCAGATCGTAGGTCCTATCCTCCCAGCGCGGCGTAAACTCGCGCTTTGTCTTCCAATCGAAGTTGCGCACGTACTTCAGCGTCGCGATATCGCCGTCGATCCGTCCGGTCGTCTGGTGCGCATTCTCGGGCACCCACTGCAGGTTCGACTGTGCCCTGATCCGCATCCACCACGCGGTCCAAATCACCACGGCGAGCAGGAACATCCCGTACGCCAACTTCGGATCGGCCGGCGCTCCAAGGACTGTCACGGCCGTTACGGCGAGCCAGGCAAGCGACCAGGCAAGTCCGCCCTTGGCGCGTGAAAAATAGAGATAAGCCGCGAACGCATGCGCGAGCCCGATCAAAATGACCAAACCGTCGAGCCAAGGCAGGTTCATGCCGATCTCCGCTGCGCCTTCGCGATCCGAGGCGCCGTAAACTAGAGTGCATCGGGCGGCGTGGAAACCGGCTTCGGGCTGCTACCCGCGGCGATGGCGTCGGCGGCGGCGTTGACACCTTCGCCGGCTTGGCGTCCTCTCCACGCCGATCTGATTTGGGGGATCGCATGCTGGCGGGCCTGTGGGCGCTTTTTACGATTGTGGCCTCGGGCGCACAGACTTTGCGTAATGCGCTTCAGCGTGAGCTGACAGCGACACTTGGAACCGTCGGGGCAACGCACGTCCGTTTTCTCTACGGCCTGCCTTTCGGCTGGCTCTTCCTGTCACTCGTTCTCGCGATCTCCGGCGCCAAGTTTCCGGCGCTCCATGGCGAGATGCTGCTGTGGACGTTCATCGGCGCTGTCACGCAGATCATCGCAACGGCGCTGTTGCTCTCGGCCATGCGTGAGAAGAGTTTCGTCGTCATCACCGCGCTTTCGAAAACCGAGCCGGTGCATGTCGCCCTGTTCGGTCTCGCCGTCCTCGGCGATCCCGTATCGACCGGGCTTGCCATCGCCATCGCGCTCGCCACCATCGGTGTCGTCACCATGTCCTGGCCGAAGCAGCCGACCGAATGGACGCCGCGGCCGATCATGCTCGGGCTCGTGTCTGCAAGTTTCTTTGCAATGTCGGCGATCGGTTTCAGACGCGGGATCCTCTCGCTCGACGCGCCCAACTTCGCGGTGCAGGCCTCGACGACGCTCGCCATCGGCCTCACCATTCAGGTAGCGTTGCTGACGACCTATCTGTTGGTGTTCGACCGCCCGACACTGATCGCACTCTTCAAGGCGTGGCGGCCCTCGGTGAAGGCCGGCTTCATGGGCGCGTTCGCGTCGCAGTGCTGGTTCCTCGCCTTCTCGCTCGAAAGCGCCGCCAAGGTGCGCACGCTTGCGCTGATCGAGATCCTGTTCGCGCAGCTCATCTCGCGCAATCTGTTCAAGCAGTCGCTCGCCTCGCGCGAAGCGATCGGCATCGCCTTGGTCGTGCTCGGCGTGGCGGTGCTGTTGAATACTTAACCCGACCTCTGGTCACGGGTGTTTTTCGGCGCCTTACCAATTACTTAGTCAATTCGTGTCATTCTGTTAGCTCGTATGTGTCTTTAGAGCGCCGCGCCTGCCGGAATCCGCGGCCGCTGGTCGGGAGAGTGATCCGCGGTGCTGTCCCTGTTCGGATACGGTGTCTTCCTTTTCCTGTTCTTCGGTGCGCTATGGCGGCAAGCGTGCCGCTGGCGCTATCTTGCGCAGAGCTATGCCGGGGCACCTGATGCGGCCATTGAGACACGCACCGGTCAGAACGCCGTGCTGCTCGGTCTTGGCGGCTACAATTCATTGGCCGGCATTCTCGTGATCGGGGCCCATAAGACGGGTATCTCCCTCAGACTCCTGAAGCCTTTCTCGCTCTTTCACAGTCCACTTTTCATCCCGTACTCAGACATCGAGGGATGGACGACGTCGTGGTATCTCAACGCGCCCTCGGTCGAGTTGGCGTTTCGGCGCGCGCATGAGGTCAAGATGATCGTACCGGCGGAGCAGGCGGAATGGATCGCCGCCGCCAGTGGCAGCCGCAGCTTAAAGCTTCATAACACCGAGGCGCCCGAGGGGCCTGCAGGCCGCGGCTGGCACGCCTTCGGTCTCGCCCATGCCATCATCTCAGCCGCGATGCTCTGCCTCGTGTCGGCGCTTCTGCTGGTCAATTGGTTGCGCGCCTAAGCAAACCGACCGGGCGCTCGCGCACCCGGCCGGCTCAAATGCGAACGTAAGTCGGCGCGACGCGCTTACTTGATCAAGCCTTCCTGCTTCATCGCCGCCTGCACGGCCGGACGTCCGCCAACGCGCGCATGGAACGCCTGCAGCTTCGGATACGGCGAGAGGTCGATGCCGGTCGGCTTCGTCCAGTTCAGCGTCGTGAAGAGATACGCGTCGACCACCGAGAAGCTCGCGCCCATCAGGTAGTCGTGCTTGGCAAAGTGCTTCTCGAGGTGATCGAAGCGGGTGGCGAGACGCTCCTTCGCAAGCTTCTTCGCCTCGTCCGGCATCGCCGGGTTGAACAGCGGCGAGAAGCCCTTGTGGATCTCGGTCGAGACGAAGTTCAGCCAGCTCTGGAGCTTGTAGCGGTCCATCGTGCCGTTGGCCGGCGCGAGCTTCTTCTCGGGCGCCTTGTCGGCAATGTACTGGACGATCGCGGGGCCCTCGGTCAGCAGCGTGCCGTCTTCGAGCACCAGCGCCGGGACGTAGCCGAGCGGGTTGGTCTGCTTGAAGTCGGCGCCAGCCGCGGTCTGCTTGGTCTTGAGGTCCGTCTTGATGGCCTCGTACGTCATCCCGGCTTCTTCAAGGACGATGTGCGGCGACAGCGAGCAGGCGCCGGGCGAATAGAACAACTTCATGGATACCTCATGGTCGGAAAGGTTGCTTCAGCAGCCCTCAGTCCGTTACGCATCAGTCGAGCAGATCTCGGGCGTCGGTACGGATAGGGGATCAGGCGCACCGGGACAATCGGGCCGCACGCAATCGTGAACCAAGGAGCCGAGACGGCTTCAAATGCCCGATCCCGGCACATGCCTTAATGGCGGCGCAACGATAAATCACCTGATCTGTGAGGCTTAAGCTTCAGATAACAAAGGCGTTATATCCAGGGCGGGCAGGCAGGAAATGTAGTTGTGCCACGACGCCCCTCCATTCGGTTCAAGTCCTTCCATTCCAACGACACCGGCAGCATCGCCATCATGGCGTCGTTGCTGATGACGCTGTTGCTCGGCTTTGCCGGCGCCGCGGTGGACTATGGGCAGATGGTCTACCTGAGATCGCGGCTGCAGACGGCGCTCGATGCCGCCACACTCGCTGGTTCCAACCCGCTGATCGCCGATGCCGACCGGCAGACCCGCTTTCTCAACACCTTCAAGGCGAACTACGAACCTAAGTTAAGGGTGCCCGAGAACCTGACGTTCACCTACACCGCCGGCAGCGGCGGCGTGGCAAGTGGATCGTTCGTCTACGACACGCTCTTCTTCAAGGTCCTTGGCAAAGACCAGTCCACCATCGGTGCCACTAGCGCCGCACGGTTCGACCAGACCGATATCGAGATTGTTTTTGCCCTCGACATCTCGGGGTCGATGCAGGCCATGGACATGGGTGGCGGCACGCGTCTCAGTGCGCTCAAGTCGGCGGTGAACAAGCTCGTCGATATCGTGATGGCCAACAAGTCGCCAGCGCAGAACGTCAAGTTCGGCCTCGTTCCCTTCAACATGGCCGTCAACATCGGGACGGCGCATGCGAGCCTCGTCGATGGAGCGACCAATCCGCTTTTCACGGGAACCGAGTGGGCCGGGTGCGTACTCGAGCGGCGCAATGGCTACCACGCGAAGGATACCTACAGCTCCGGATCGAGCAATGGCTCTGGACGTTGGCCGGCCTATATATGGCCACCGGCTCCGAATACCGGGTCGTGCCTCAATCCGAGCAACGGCACCAACACCGGCTATCAATCCGTCGAAGCCGCGCCGCTCGGCCGCAATCCGTCGATGAACGGTCCCAATTTCAACTGTCCGCGCTTCCCGGTTACGCGTCTAACCAGCAGCGACAGCACAGTCAGATCAGCCGTCACCGACCTCGAGGCCTACGGCAACATGGGAACCACGGTTGGACCCGCGGTCGGCTGGGCCTTCCGCATGCTCTCTCCCGACGGGCCTTTCAAGGACGGCGCCGCACTCGATGGCAAGACACGCAAGGTGATGGTGGTCGTGACCGACGGCGAGATGGTGACCGACGGCGGCAGCTGCGCGCCCGCGACGAACTCGGCGTCAATCTACAAGTTCGACCCGACAAGCCTCGGCCTGCAAGGCCGCGTCATGAACGCCGCACCTGCCGACGACAGCTTCACGCCCTACGGTTTCCTCCTGGACAGCGACCCCTATAACAAGGGTCTCGCATCGCGACTCGACGCCGACAAGGAGTTGGACCGTTTGTCCATCGATGCCTGCGCCGAGGCCAAAGCGAAGGCGAGCGGCGCCGCAGCCATCGAGATCTTCACGATCGCGGCAAGTACAGGGGCGGGACCGGGGACGCGCGCCGAATCCGTCCTTTCCAAATGTGCGACGAGCGGTGGTCATTTCATTTATGCGGCCGAGTCGACAGCGCTCGATTCAGCCTTCGAGAAGATCGCCGAGAAAGCCCTTGGGCTCCGCCTGACGAACTGAACACGAGCCATTTTCCCGGCCGCGTGTCGCCGCAAAGGCTGGACCGGGGCGCTTAAATGTGATGGAAGGGCGAAAATCCTGTTCTTCCTCCGGGGATAGTCAGCCGATGGCAACCGAGACCGATACCGCCGTACCCACGGGCACGCTGATGAAGGGCAAGCGCGGCCTGGTGATGGGTGTCGCCAACAACCGCTCGATCGCCTGGGGCATCGCACAGGCCTGCGCCGCGCAGGGCGCGGAAATTGCCTTCACATTCCAAGGCGAGGCACTGGAAAAGCGGGTCCGCCCGCTGGCCGCGAGCCTCGGCTCGAAGCATGTGATGCCGTGCGACGTCACCGACAACGCCTCGATGGACGCCGTCTTCGCCGAGCTGAAGCAGTCCTGGGGGTCGCTCGACTTCCTCGTCCACGCCATAGCCTTCGCCGACAAGACAGAGCTCGACGGCCGCTACGTCGATACGTCCGAAGGCAACTTCACCAAGTCGCTGCTGATCTCCTGCTACTCGTTCACCGCCCTCGCCCAGCGCGCCGAAAAGATGATGCCGAACGGCGGATCGCTGCTGACCCTCAGCTACTACGGCGCCGAGAAGGTCATGCCGCATTACAACGTGATGGGCGTCGCGAAGGCGGCACTCGAAGCGAGCGTGCGCTACCTCGCCGCCGATCTCGGCAAGCAGAATATCCGCGTCAACGCTATTTCGGCCGGTCCGATCAAGACGCTCGCCGCTTCGGGCATCTCGGACTTCCGCTACATTCTCAAGTGGAACGAGTACAATTCGGCGCTGCGCCGCACGGTCACCATCGAGGAAGTCGGCGCGTCGGGCATGTATCTGCTTTCGGATCTCGGCCGCGCCGTGACAGGCGAAGTCCACCATGTGGACGCCGGCTATCATGTTCAGGGCATGAAGAACGAGGACGCGCCCGATATCTCCGTCGCCAAGGGCGATTGATTTCGCGCCATTTGCATTCCCGGGCGAGGCGCGCGCCGAGACCCGGGGTCTTCACCTGCCTGCGAGGCTAGGAAGCGCTGCGTTCGACCCGATTGCCGGGCACGCGAGACTTCAAATCAAACCAGTGATCGTGTCCGCGTTGGGGCAATAGCCCTTCCACACCGCGTCGTGCGGCTGATGCGCGATGTCCTTGGCGCATTGCCCTTTTACCGCGCAATGCGAGCAGGTCCGGCGCAGATCGTTCAACAGCCGCGGCGACACCGTCTCGATATCGTCCGGCGCCAAGCCGAGCACCGCCAAGCGCTTTTCGAGCAGATCTGCTGCCGACGTCGGCATGCGCGCCAATCGCACCAGCTCTTCGCTCGATACGCCGATGTCGCCGGCGAGGCGCTGCACTTCCGCCGATCCGAGCGCTTCGAACTCGTGCGTGCGTGTCAGACGCTCGACAAAGGTGTGATACCAGTCTGTCACCGACTGCAGGAAATGCGGGTGTTCCAGATCTTTCGATGTCCCGGCCATGGCATCCTCCCTGGATCTAGGGCGCGCCGGCCGTTCATTGGCCGACTCTTCCTCAGGCAGGATGCGTCGGGCAGACGCCGCACCATTTGAGCGCGGTCAATCGCCGGCGCGACAATTCGGCACGGACGGGCCGGGAGGATGGGCCGCTCAGCCTTTATGGCCCTTGGTGATCGGCTCGACGTACTGGAGTTCCATATCCCAGGGGAAGTAGATCCAGGTGTCCTGCGAGACTTCCGTCACATAGGTGTCGATGATCGGCACGCCTTGGGGCTTGGCGTAGACGCAGGCGAAATGCGCGTTCGGGAACATGTCGCGCACGACCTTTGCCGTCTTGCCGGTATCGGTGAGGTCGTCGATCACGAGGACGCCTGTCCCCTTGCCGTCGCCGACCGCCTTTACGAAGCGGCTGATCTCCTTGATGACCTGGAGGTCGCCCTGGTCCTTGTACTCGTGATAGCTCGCGATGCAGACGGTATCGATCAGGCGGATGCCGAGTTCGCGGGCGACGATCGCGGCGGGGACAAGGCCGCCGCGGGTGATGCAGACGATCGCCTCGAAGGGCTTGCCCTCCGGTCCCTTGCCCGCCAGACGCCATGCGAGCGCGCGGCAATCGCGATGGAACTGGTCCCACGACACCGGAAATGCCTTCGGGTTCTTCGTCACGGCCTGTCTCCCCTGAAACGTCAGGTCGATCTATCGCTCCCGAGCCGCAGGCGCAATTTCAAAAGCGAGCCGGAGCCCGTGCAGGCGCTGTCGAAGGCCGCACCAAGCAACGTGCGATTTTTGCATTCCCGGCCGAGCAGAGCGAGAGCCGGGGCGGGATCGGATAAGGGTTGGCAAGGTCGGTGGACACGCACCCTGGACGTAATCCCGGATCATTTCGCTACGCTCATGTCCGGGAATGCAAGGGGATGGCGTCGGGCGAAGAGTGGGTGCGCCATTTCTCCCCTATGCTTCCCCGGAAGCGGCGCTGCGCAGCGGCGGCGCTATCCGGGGTCACGTCGGAGATGGGCTGGCAAGGCGGTGGACTCGCACCGTGGACGTGATCCCGGATCATTTCGCTAGGCTCATGTCCGGGAACGCAATGAGGATAGAGGCGGGCGAAGAGTGGATGCTCCCTTTCTCCCACATGCGTCCCCGGAAGCGGCGCTGCGTAGCGGCGGCGCTATCCGGGGTCACGTCGGAGATTGGCTGGCAAGGCGGTGGACACGCACCGTGGACTTGATCCCGGATCATTTCGCTACGCTCATGTCCGGGAATGCAAGGGGATGGCGTCGGGCGAAGAGTGGATGCGCCCTTTCTCCCACATGCGTCCCCGGAAGCGACGCTGCGCTGCGGCGGCGCTGTCCGGGGTCACGTCGGAAACGGGTCGGCAAGATCGGTGGACACGCACCGTGGACGTGATCCCGGGTCTCGCTTCACTCGCCCGGGAACGCACAACCGATCACAGTCTCAGTGGGCGCGCGCCGGCGCCGTAGGTTGGGTTAGGCCGCAGGCCGTAACCCAACATAATGGGTGACGAGACCGCGGCAATGTTGGGTTACGCCGCTGAAACGCGGCTAACCCAACCTACGATCCCGTTCAAGGCTGCGCCTCACCGCATCAGGCGGTCGATCTTCTCGATGTCGCGGGCGGCGCCTTCGGAGGCCGAGAGCGCGAACGCCGCGTAGGCGCGCAGGGCATGTGACACGATCCGCTCGCGCTTCTCGGTCGGCTTCCAGGCATTGGCGCCGCGCGCTTCCATGTCCTTGCGGCGCTGCGCCAGCACCTTGTCGTCGACGGCCAGGTGCAGCTTACGCGTCTTGATGTCGATCTCGACCATATCGCCTTCCTCGACCAAGCCGATGATGCCGCCGTTCGCTGCTTCCGGCGAGATGTGGCCGATCGAGAGGCCGGACGAACCGCCGGAGAAGCGGCCATCGGTGATGAGCGCACACTTCTGGCCGAGGCCCATGCTCTTGATGTAGCTCGTCGGGTAGAGCATCTCCTGCATGCCCGGACCGCCGCGCGGTCCTTCATAGCGAATGACGACCACGTCGCCCGCTTTCACCTTGCGTCCCAAGATCGCCTTGACGGCGCTGTCCTGGCTCTCGAACACGCGCGCTGGTCCCTTGAACGTCAGGCATTCGGCCGGCACGCCCGCCGTCTTCACGATGCAGCCGTCTGGCGCGATGTTGCCGAACAGAACGGCGAGACCGCCGTCCTGACTGTAGGCATTTTCGCCGGAGCGGATGCAGCCGCTCTTGCGGTCGGTATCGAGGCTGTCCCACTGACGCTCGGTCGAGAACGCTTCCGTCGTCCGCACGCCACCGGGCGCGGCGAGGAAGAAGCGCTTCACCTCGTCGGACGGGCTCTTCATGATATCCCATTTGTCGATCGCTTCGCCGATCGTCTTGGAATGCACGGTCGGACGATCGCGATGGATCAAGCCGAGGCGATCGAGTTCACCCAATAGGCCCATGATGCCGCCGGCGCGATGCACATCCTCCATGTGATATTCGGATGTCGACGGCGCGAGCTTCGAGAGATGCGGCACCTTGCGGCTCAGCCGGTCGATATCCGCCATCTTGAAGGGCACCTCGCCTTCGCGCGCCATGGCGAGCAAGTGGAGGACCGTGTTGGTCGAGCCGCCCATGGCGATATCGAGGCACATCGCATTCTCGAAGGTGCGGAAGTCGGCGATGCCGCGCGGCGTTGCCGTCACGTCGTCCTGCTCGTAGTAACGCCTCGTCAGTTCAACGATCGTGCGACCAGCCTGCAGGAACAGTTCCTTGCGGGCGGCGTGCGTCGCGAGGACAGAGCCGTTGCCCGGTAGTGCCAAGCCCAGCGCCTCGGCAAGGCAGTTCATCGAGTTCGCGGTGAACATGCCTGAGCACGAGCCGCAGGTCGGGCAGGCCGAACGCTCGTACTTCGCGACGTCCGCGTCAGACGTGTTCGGGTTCGCCGCCTGAACCATCGCGTCGATGAGATCGGCCTTCTTCGCCGTGCCATCTTCGAGGATCACTTTGCCAGCTTCCATGGGCCCGCCGGAGACGAAGATCGCGGGGATGTTGAGCCGCATCGCCGCCATCAGCATGCCGGGCGTGATCTTGTCGCAATTCGAAATGCACACGACCGCGTCGGCGCAGTGAGCGTTGCACATGTACTCGACCGCGTCGGCGATGTGCTCGCGCGACGGCAGCGAGTAGAGCATGCCGTCGTGGCCCATCGCGATGCCGTCGTCGACGGCGATGGTGTTGAACTCTTTCGCGACGCCGCCCGCCTTCTCGATCTCGCGGGCGACCATCTGGCCCAAGTCCTTCAGGTGGACGTGACCGGGCACGAACTGCGTGAACGAGTTCGCGATGGCGATGATCGGCTTGCCGAAGTCGCCG
>JAPXTA010000021.1:0-14738 GCA_033812735.1 Hyphomicrobiaceae bacterium
CGCCGCCCACCTCACCATGGAGCAGGGCAAGGTCGTCGGTGAAGCCAAGGTCGAGCTGATGGGTTCAGCCGACATCATCGAGTGGTTCGCCGAGGAAGGCCGCCGCGCCTATGGCCGCATCATCCCGGCCCGCGCCGACGGCGTCCGCAACATGGTCATCATGGAGCCGGTCGGCATCGTCGCCGGCTTCTCGCCCTGGAACTTCCCGGTCTCGCAGGCCGCCCGCAAGATCGGCGGCGCGCTCGCGGCCGGCTGCTCGATCATCATCAAGTGCCCGGAAGAAACCCCGGCGTCCCCGATCGGCTTCGTAAAGTGCTTCCATGACGCGGGCGTTCCCCCGGGCGTCATCAACCTCGTCTACGGCGTCCCTGCCGAGATCTCCGAATACCTCATCCCGAACCCGCTGATCCGCAAGATCTCGTTCACGGGCTCGGTGCCGGTCGGCAAGAAGCTCAACGCCCTCGCCGCCCTCCACATGAAGCGCGCGACGATGGAACTCGGCGGCCACGCCCCGGTCCTCGTGTTCGACGACGTCGAGACCGACCAGGTCGCGACGCTGCTGCACGGCATGAAGACCCGCAACGCCGGCCAGGTCTGCGTCTCGCCGACCCGCTTCTTCGTGCACGAGAAGGCCTACGACAAGTTCGTCGGCAAGTTCACCGACCTCATGAAGAACACCACCGTCGGTGAAGGCCTCGACCCCAAGAGCAAGATGGGGCCTCTGGCGAACCCCCGCCGCGTCAACGCGATGGAGCAGCTCGTTGGCGACGCCCTCGAGAAAGGCGCGAAGGCGGCGACCGGCGGCAAGCGCATCGGCAATCAGGGCAACTTCTTCGAGCCGACCGTTCTCACCGACGTGCCGAAGAACGCCCGCATCATGACCGAGGAGCCGTTCGGCCCCGTCGCCGTGATGATGCGCTTCAAGGACACCGACGCGATGCTGTCGGAAGCCAACAGCTTGCCGTTCGGCCTCGCGAGCTACGCCTTCACCAAGGACGCCCGCACGGCAACGAAGGTCGCCGACGCCCTCGACGCCGGCATGGTCTCGATCAACCACTTCGGCATCGCCCTTCCCGAGACGCCGTTCGGCGGCATCAAGGATTCGGGCTTCGGCCACGAAGGCGGCGTCGAAGGCCTCCAGGCCTACCTCAGCGCCAAGTTCGTTAGCCAGATCTGATCATGATCTCCCCTCTCCCCGTCCTTACGGGGAGAGGATGTCGCGAAGCGACAGGTGAGGGGCGGCATCACGCTCCACAGCCCAGACAAAACCAAACCGCCCAGTCGCAAGACCGGGCGGTTTTTTGCGCGCTTATACAGAAATTGCCATTTGGGTTGTAGCGCGCGGCGGCGCTGCACGCGCCCTGACCGCGCCCCGTCAAAGGGGTATCGCGTTGGGGAAGCAATCATCTATCTTCTCTCCGACCTCGATCGTATCACCGACTTCTACGTCGGATTTCCGCACCGTTCTGTTGATCTCGTAGTCCAGAACAGGAGCTAATGCGACGGGGCGTATGGGTACTTCTGCAAACCGAAATAGCAAATCGGGAACGGCCTATCGTTACAACCGCTGTAGCACCTCGTTGGGCAAGCCGTGTCGAGCGTTCCGATTGTTTACATGGAACGACATGGCACGCTCAGCATCCAACGGCAGCCCCAGCAGATTGGCTTGGATCAACGCATACCACCAACACATCTTCAACGACAGTTTCGGCACCCGCGCGAATGCCGCCTCCAACTGCTCGCGATTATCAGTCATGTGCACGATATCGTTTCTGGTGTCCGCGATCAGCTTGCAGAATGCGCGCACCCTGTCAGCCTCCATCGGGAAAAGTCGTTCGACAAGCGGCTGGATCATGTCGCGCAGGAAGTCCGGGAAAGAAGCAACATTGCTGTTGTTCACCAGGGCTTCTATGCGCGCGACGAACTTCTCGTCGGTCTGCTCCTTGCGCAATGCATCACCGATGACCTTTACGGTCTTCTTGCGTACAGCCGGCATCACGATTTTGGCTTGGCTGGTCAACTCACGGCCAAGAACTTCCATGGCTTGAGCTGCGCCGATAAAGCGGCCGAGACCAACATCGTTCTCACTCAGCGCCCGACAGAAAAGCCACCGCGAGAGCTGAACAACTTCAGAAGCATCGAACCATGCTTGGCAAGCTGATCGCAGAATCGCCTGATCGGAAAAATCGACAAGGATTTGATGCTGCATCGGGGGCTCGAACGAAAAACCACGGTCGCCAAGCGACCACGCCAGTGCGTTGCTGTCCAAACTCTTGCTGTGATACGAGCAGCGTTCGAAGCGGAAATCTTCGAGCCCGAAGATCGATAGCAGTTGCTCCAACTGCGTCTTGATGTTTTCGTACGCCGAGAGGTGAGCGGGTTCGCTCGATGAAATCTGCACGACTGTCACGCTCGATATACTCTGGCCGGATACGTGCGATGTCGAAGTGCTGACGTTACTGCTAAGTCGGAGGGAAAACGGTGTGCTGCCCAAGGCGATTGGTTTGCCGTTCGCACAATGCACGCTCCAAACCTCAGCCGGGTTGCCGAGCAACTCAAAAACAGACGGGTATTCCTGAGAAAATCGCCTGCTAACTTGGAGCCCCGGTGTCCGGAAATAGCCGCCAAGCCGCGTGTCCGACAGCTCCATCGTAACGATGGCATCCTCAATCTTGTTACCGAACCAAATGCGTGTTGGCTGGAATGTGGCGCAGCACACTGCTCTACCGGATCCTGGCTGTGTGTGATCTCGAACATTTTTCCTGAAACACCGATCCAGAGTGATAGGGCCGAATTCCCCGGCATGCCCCGAAATATCGGCTTGTAGCGGAGGTCGCGTTGCGTCGAGAATCGGATGACTGAGTTCGCTGAAGGGCTTCGCCACATCGACCTGGACATCGATGAACAACTCGAGCTGTGGCTGACCGTCGACCCAAATCAGCGTGCCGATTGCCGACAGACCCGCACCAATGTGCCATACAGTTGTCAGGGGTGGTGCGTTTCTTAACTGCCGAAAAGTAACGAGAGAGGTCATCGCTACATCACCAATGCGCTGTCGTTGGTCAGTTTTGCACTTTGATCTCGGGAATCAACGGGCGCCCGACCGCGCCTAGACACCAAGCATTGTAATCACCCAACCGTAAGTCTGATGCAACATTGCGAATACTGAGGTCGCCCTGAAGCTTGCTAGCCGGTCCAGCCGACCAAAATGTGGAGCTGCGTCTGCTGCTCGACGTTGAGCGACCAATTTTCAGAGACAGCCCGTCATCGGACAAGGAGCGCCTTATCACGGCAGCTCCCTCTGCCCACCCTCCCCCACCAAAAAACCCCGGACCTTTCGATCCGGGGTCTCGTTTCTCACAGCGCATGCCCAATAATCAGCAGCGGCTCTCATACTTGTAGCAAGCGCGCTCCGAACCATACCGGCAGTCGGTGCGCCACACCCGGCACTGGCCGCGATGGCCGTCCGCATCCGAGCGGTAGACGTAGGTCGGCTTGCTGTAATCCGCCTTCGCCTGGCTGGCGATCGCGGCAACAACTGCGGCGCCAATGGCGAACCCGAGAAGAGCCTTGCCGGCGTTGCCCTTGTGGCCGTTGTGCTTGGTAACAGGGGCGACCGGCTTGCCGTGATCGGAAGCGAAGGCAGGAGCCTGCATCGAAACCAGCATCGAAGCAGCGGCGAGGGTGGCGATGAACTTGGTCATGACGGTAATCCCTATGGAAGAGGTTGGGTTCCAGTGTCTCGTTCGGCTTGGCGTCTCTCTCGTCGCCGGCCATGAGTGGAGAATGTCGCAACCCTCTCCCCGCCGCTGTGCTGCCCAACACAGGCCCATCACGATCTTCCGCGAACCATTGAGCGGCTCTCAGCGACCCCACTCCCACGACTACTCACTGGATATGCGTCCCCGGCCAAGCGAAGCGAGTCGCGATCCGGCGCGAAGCGTCGCAGCGACTCGCGAATAGTTCGCGAGCCGGGGTCGCGTCCCGGCGGACCAGCAGAAGGTGCACGGACGCGATCCCGGATAGCCGCTGACGCGGCTTGCGGGAAAGCATGGATATTCTTTCTCAGCCTCAACCCGGGATATCCGGCTCAACCAGCCGCTGCAGCTGTTCGAGCGACTGCTGCCAGCCGAGATAACAGGACTCGACCGGGATCACGGCCGGGATACCCTCCTGCGTAATGTCGATTTCGGTCCCGCACGCAACGGCCCTGAGCCGCACGGTCACTTTCATTTCGCCCGGCATGTTCGGATCGTCGAAGCGATCGGTGTAAACGAGCCGTTCGCCGGGAATGAGTTCTAGATAGTCGCCGCCGAACGAATGGCTCTGCCCCGTCGTGAAGTTCGTGAACGACGCGCGGTGCGATCCACCGACCTTGCCGTCCAGATGCTCGACGTGCGCCGTGAACCCATACGGCGGCAGCCATTTGGCGAGTGCGTCCGCATTGAGAAACGCCCGGTAGACCTTCTCGGGCGTCGTCGCGAACACCCGGTGCAGCCGCACCGTCCCTGTCGCTGGTCCTGTCGTTGATGTGCTCATGGTCAATTCTCCTCGCTATTTCTGCCGCAAGGACGGCGGAGCTGACCGCGTCCCGACAAGCCCCACGCGAAATCGTGGCGGGCCACTTACCCGCCGATACGCCCACAAGCGCCAAGGAAGGCCCCGCCAAGCCCGTTTACCAGTCCGCTATAGGTGAGGGTGCGGCAAAGCCCTGATCCCCGCCAGCGGCGAAAATCGACGCGCTAAAAGCGATTAACTCTGCTGCCGCCAATTCCCGGCCAGTACCCAGGCACTGAAATCCGAAAATGCGGAAGAAAATCCGCCCTGTCACCTGCGGAACAGCCGGACCGCCAATTGTCAGTCAACCTGACACTCAGTTGACGCGCCGCTCGTCGACGACGCCGAACCCAAACTCGGAGCCCAGAATGCGCCTCTCGTCCCTTACCGCCACTGCAGCCCTCCTCGCCGCTATCGTCGGCGCCGGTACGATCACCCTCGGATCGTCCGTAGCAGAAGCCAAGCGCGACCGCGTCCAGGACCACCGCGATACCACCGCGAACGGTTCGAACCGCCCGCAAGTCCAGGATCATCGCCCTCCGAAGTGGGGATACGGCCCGAAACCCTGCTGGAGAAATTGCTACGGCCAGACGCCTGTCACGCAAACCCCGCCCCCGGTCATCCCCAAGCGCAACAACTGCGCCGGCGGCGTCTGCTGATCCCTGCCCGATCCCTCTCAAATCCAATCCAGGTGATACCGATGAAAACGCTCTCGACCGCCGCCGCGGCCATCGCCCTCGCGTGCCTCGCAACCGCGACCCATCAAGCGGCCGCATTCCCCGCTCCCGGCGCCGCTCTAGACCGTCCAGCCGCAGACATCGTCCACGTCAAAAAGAAGACGACAGAGCCCGCGCCGAAACCCAAGGCCGGCACGAACAGACCGCCCATCAAATTCGATGGCGTCCAAGGCGAAACGATCAACAAAGACCACGATCGGTGGCATACGTGGGGCTCGGCCCGCCGACGCTGACAGTTTACACAGCTTCAGGCCACACCTGCCCGCAGCAGATCGTGCAGATGGATGAGCCCGACCGGCTTTCCTCCCTCGACGACGAACAGCGACGTGATCCGCGTCGAGTTCATCGTCTCGAGCGCGCTCGCGGCAAGTGTGGCGCCACCGATCGTCTTCGGCGATTTCGTCATGATCTCGCCGGCCCGCTTGCCGAGCAGCCCGCCGTCCATGTGCCGCCGCAAGTCGCCGTCGGTGATCACCCCGGCGAGCTTGCCATCGCCACTGACCACGCCGACACAGCCGAAGCTCTTTGCCGACATCGTCACGAGCGCACCCGACATCGGCTCCTCATAAGGCACCAGCGGCAGCCGCTCGCCCGTGTGCATGAGATCGCTGACGAGCTTCAACCGCCCGCCGAGCGACCCACCCGGATGAAACGTCTTGAAGTCTTGCGCCGAAAAGCCCTTGGCCTCCAGCAGCGCGATCGCGATCGCGTCCCCCATCGCGAGCTGGATCAAGGTCGACGTCGTCGGCGCGAGCCCGTGCGGACATGCTTCCGTGACAAGTGGCAATACGAGCGCGACATCCGCCGCTCGCGCCAGCGTGCTTTCCGCCCGGCTCGTCATCGCGATCAGCCGCACTTTGAAACGCCGCGAATGATGGATGATGCTGGCGAGTTCCGCCGTCTCGCCCGACCACGACAAGGCAAGGATCACGTCGTCGGTCGTAATCATCCCGAGGTCGCCATGCGACGCCTCGCCAGGGTGTACGAAATAGGCGGGTGTTCCCGTCGACGACAGCGTCGCCGCGATCTTGAGACCGATATGCCCGCTCTTGCCCATGCCCGTGACGATGACGCGGCCTCGTGCCGCGACGATCGCATCCACGGCGTCGCACACCGCCGGAAAAAGTTGCGCCTCGAAAGCCTGTCGCAGAGCCTCGATCCCGCGCTGCCCGAGGTCGAGCGTTCGCAACACGCTGGCACGCGCGCCCGCGCCCGCGCCCGCTCCAGTCGCGGCAGCACTGTCGCTTGCGGGTTTGGTGATCGGTTCGAGACGTGCCATGCGCGCTGCCCTCTCGTCCTCGGCCGCCGAAGCAGCAGACCTCATGCGCGATTACCCGCTGCCGGCACGGCGAGCAACGGCGTAATCGCCACTATCCCCGCTGAACACGGTACGCCGCGGCTGAGGCAACAATGAGGGTGGCCGATCAGCTCGCCGCTGCAGACACCGCTTGCAACTGTGTCGGCGCATCCGAGCGGCGTGATTTGCCCTCGAAGAACGCCCCCTGCTCGATGGCGAGCGATTGATGCAGGATATCGCCCTCGACCTTGCTGGACGACTGCAGCGTGACGCGGTTGCCGCGGATGGACCCCATCACAGTCCCCTGCACGACGACGTCTTCCGCGATCAGGCTGCCGGTGATCTTCGCATGCGGCCCAACTACCAGCCGCGCTGCCGTCAGGTCGCCCTGAACCGTGCCCTCGATCTGAACTTCGCCGTTGGACTGCAGATTGCCGACGATCGTGAGATCTGCCCCGATCACGGACGCCCCGCCACCCGGCGTACCGGCCGCCATGACGGGCCGCGGCGCTGGATTGGGCTGTGCTGGTATGCCGGGCTGACCCGAGTTGAGCGGCGAAATAGCGCGCGGCATGTCTGAGCCGGGCTCGTTCCTCTTGCTACCGAACATGAACGCATGACCTCCTGCCGGATACGCGGCATACAGGCAGTCAGGATCGTCCCCCGACGCCTCCCCCTTTTCCGTCTCGAACCTACGGCAAAGTTACCGATCCTGCGAGTCCCTTGCCGCCAGAATGCAACTTTACCTGGAAGTATGGTTCAAACGCCTCAGCATTGGTGCTGGGCCGCGGCACCACAAGGAACGGCCGAAGTGTGAGCAGGCAAGTCTGAGCCGGTCTGTGCGCTTCTCCAATAAAACCGGTTGCAGCGGTGGGGCGATTGCATTAGTGATGCGCCCGTCGCCGCCGCCCGGCAATTGTCCCGGCGTCGTCGTTCTGGTGTTCCGCGGTAGCTCAGCGGTAGAGCAGCCGGCTGTTAACCGGCTGGTCGTAGGTTCGAATCCTACCCGCGGAGCCAGTCTTCCCTTCGTCGCAATAAAGCCTTCGCCTCATCACGGCAGAGTCCTCGCGTCATCGCGGCAAGGTCTCGACATCATTGCGAGACGAATTTGCGCGTCCAAAAGCACCGATGCGTAGGTCCGCCCGACCTAGCCTTTTTTGACGTCTGCCGCGAACACGTAGCCGACACTGCGCACGGTCTTGATGAGTTTTGGCATATCTGGCTGCGCTTCGATCTTGCGCCTTACCCGCACGATCAACGTATCGATCGAACGGTCGAACGGCGACCAGTCGTGCCCCTTGAGCAGGTCCATGATGTTGTCGCGGGTCAGCGTCCGCCCGGGCCGCTCGACGAACATCTTCAGCATGTTGAATTCGGCTGTCGTCAACGCCTGCTCGACGCCGTCGTCGGCTCTGAGCTCACGCTTGCCGGGATCGAGCGTCCAGCGGTCGAACTGGAACACGTCGCTGTGGTTTGGAGCGCCGCCGTCGGTATGAGGCGACGGCTCATAGCGCCGCAACACCGCCCGAACCCGCGCGAGAACCTCCCGCACGTGAAATGGCTTGGCGATATAATCGTCGGCACCGAGTTCTAGTCCGACGATCCGGTCGATCGTATCGCCTTTGCCGGTGATCATCACGATCGGGACATTACATTTGGCCCGCATCTCGCGCGCGATTTCGAGACCGCTTTCACCGCCGAGTTTCAGGTCGAGCGTTACGAGATCGATATCGCCTTTGCCGATCCGCTCCATCGCGGAAGCACCGGTATCGGCTTCGCTGACCAGATAGCCATCCAACTCGAAGCAATCCCTGAGAAGCGTCCGAATGGCCGCTTCGTCGTCGACGATCAGGATATGTTTGCCTTTAGTGAGGTCCGGCATCGTCGCTTGTATCGCGCTCTTGCTTCTCGTTTTAGGCACATAACGCACTGATCGTGCGCATACTCCCGGGTCTTATCTAGACCTTGACTATGACAGTCCTACAGCCCTTCGCCCGCAATGTGAAGGTCGTATACGCCGGTTCAACGCTTACCGCCCGACACGCCAGCTCGTAAGCTTTTAAATCTGAGACCACCCGTCAGGAACGCCGCCACGAGATAGATGAGGGCACCACCACCGACAAGTACGGCGCACGCACCCATCCGTGTCCAGAAGGGCAGACCAACGGCGAGCCACGGCGCCAGTGCCACCGCCATCCAAACCAGCGCGCCTGCCATGACGGCACTGGAAACGACAATCATCGGCAGAGCGAGCTTCAGCCGGCCGTCGGCGACGAAATACCGGCGCCCCGCCAGCGATCTCCAAAGCAGCAACGCGTTGAGCCATCCCCCGATCGTCGTCGCCCAGGCGATCCCGACATGCGGCCGCCATCCCAACTCTCGAAAAGCGAAGAACAGCAGCACCGAGCCAACCGTATTCACGATCAGGCTGATCGCAGCATACCGCATGGGCGTCCGCGTATCTTCCCGCGCGAAGAATGCCGGCGAGAATACCTTGATCATGACGAACGCAGGCAGTCCGAGCGCGAACACCGCCAGCGCCTGTGCGACATTCGCCGTATCCGCCGCCTTGAATGCCGCACGCTCGTAAATGACGGAAACGATCTCGTGCGGAATAACCGCAAGCGCCACGGCCGCCGGCACCGTCAGCAGCATCGCGATTTCCAACGATCTGTTCTGGCTGTCCATGACCGCGGCGACATCGCCGGATTTCAGTTGCCGCGAAATCGCCGGCAACAGCACGACACCGAGTGCAATCCCAACCATCGCCAAGGGCAGCTCATAGAGCCGGTCGGCGTAGAAGAGATACGACACCGCCCCCGCCTGCAGCGACGCCACCATGCCGCCGATGACGATGTTGATCTGCGTGATCCCGCCGGCGATGACACCGGGAATCCCGAGCGCCAGCAACTGTCCCATGCCGGTCGTCCAACGCGGCCGCCGCAACCTCAAGCCAAAGCCGTTGCGCCGAGCGCCCCAAGCCAGCAGCGCCAATTGGAGAACGCCTGCCGCGAATATCCCCCACGCCATCACATAGCCGGTCCTGGGGTCGTTGCCGTAGCCGAGCAGCCAGGCAGTCGCCATTGCCGCCATCAGCGTCAGATTGAGAACGATCGACACCGATGAGCTCTCGACGAATTTACCGAGCGCATTGAGCACGCCCGACAACAGCGCCACGAGCGACATGCACATCAGATACGGAAACGCGATTCGGCTCATTGAAACGGCGAGATCGAACTTCTGCGGATCAGCCGAAAATCCGGGAGCGAGCCCGTACATCAGCCACGGCATCGCGATCATCGCCAGCAGCGACAGGATGAGCAGGACGAAGGCAAGCCCCGCCATTGCTTCTTCGGCGAACGACCGTGCGGCGTCCTGCCCCTCGCCTTCGAGCCGCTTGGAAAACAACGGCACGAACGCGGCGTTGAAAGCCCCCTCGCCGAACCAGCGCCGGAACAGATTGGGCAGCCGGAACGCGACCACGAAGGCTTCCGCGATCGGGCCCGCGCCGAGCAGCGCCGCAAATGCGACGTCACGGGCAAATCCCATGATGCGGCTGACCAGCGTCAGACCGCCGACCGTAAAGAACGAGCGATAGAGCTTCATGAGCAATGCGCATAATCCGCTTCACCGAAAGGCGAAAGCGCTTTTCCATACGGCGGGGTGATTGCCTCGCCCACAGCGAACGGCATCGGCGCCGATCGGCCCCGGCCACCAGCCTCCGCGGCATCCCCGCCCGGCCGGAAACACACCGAGAACGAAACCCGGTTGCGCGAAGCGTCAGGTCAGGCTACTGGATAGCCCGCTTTCGCGCCGCCCCAAGGTCGCCCGAAAGTTATCGGATGAGGTTCGGGCCACGTCGACGGCCGCCTTACCCGGCGCGGGTGTAGCTCAATGGTAGAGCAGCAGCCTTCCAAGCTGAATACGAGGGTTCGATTCCCTTCACCCGCTCCAATTATATCAATAACTTAGTAGGATCGCCCGAAGCCCCGAATGATTTGGGGTCCCTATGGGGTCCTCCCACCGTGCGCCGGGCGTCGTGGGATTCGACGGCAATCCAGTGCGGCGCGTCTCCGACTGATGTTGCCGCTGTGAGCATGAGCCCACTTCTTCCTTCGCGATCACTGCTCACATCGCCACCTGAACTTCCGACGCCTTCTCAGAAGCGCCAGGCCCCCCCTACGGACCAACACCCCCCAGCATCCCGCACGGCGCAAATGCGCCGCCCCTAGGTCACGCGCGACTGTGCGGCTCGCTTTCGAGCTTCACTTTGAGAGGTTTTCAATTTCGTCGAGCAGCCGTCGAAGTTTCAGCTGAAAACTCGGATCATCAACCTTGCTGGCGCGAACATCGTGGGCCATCGACGTTAATCGATGAAATTGGTCAGCAAGTTCGGGCTTCCCATTTTTCTTTGCTGACGCATTGGCGCGACCCTGCCGGTCTGCTTCTGTTTCTGTCGAGTTGTAGTCCAGCTCCGATGCAACAATCGGCACAGAGATTGCGCGCCCTGACTTGGTAACACCCGTTATGCGTTCCTCAGCACTCACACGTGCGCGTGAAATCCCTTTTTCAATAGCCCTCATGCGTGACATCACGTCATCGCTAGGCAAACCAGAGGCTTCCAACTTTGAGAAGGCGGCAAAGCGAGCGGCGAAAATCAAATCCTTGATTTCTTCATCGCGCATCTGAAGCAGCAGGCACCGCGCAATGGCTCGGCCAAGGGCTACGTAGGCACCGAGGCGTCGTGTCTGATCCCTCGCGAGCAAGCGGGCATCGCGAACGGCCAGCTTTGCTTCGTGAGCGGCAATCTCAGCCAGAGCAATTTCAGTTCCGATTGCCTTTGCGTCGTAGACGACCGATTCCCGTGTCATTCAGGCAATACCCCATTCTGCGAAGACTGCACGTTAGTTTTTAAGGCTGCGATTTCTGCTTCGATGCGCTCAAGGCTGGCCAGTGCCCTGGCATTGTCGTGGAGCAGCCGCGCCGCCACATGCCCTTTCGCTGCAAAAGCATCGATCAAGGCCAAAACATCATCGAAGGTCACGTACACTTCGAAGTCAGCTTGCCGCTTATATCCGCGCCCGTGCCGGTCAAAGTTGACTTCAACATGCTCCACTTGGTGTTCGGATGTTGGCCAGTGGCGCATATGGCGACGGTCGGCACGTGTTACGGCAATACTCTCGACCGATTTGGAGCGTGTTACCAGTTCCATGAAACCCCTTCGTGTCGAAACGACTTTGCAGCAATCCCTATCGTGCGAATGATACTTAAAAGCGGTCGCCTTAAAAGCGTCAAGAGGGTGTCCTGCAATGCGTGAAGAAGACGCATCCCGGACCCGAACGAGAGATATTGGCAGCGAATATGCGGCGGCTGAGAGCCGCGCGCGGCCTGTCGCAGGACGCGCTTGCTTTTGAAGCACAGATGAACCGCACTTATCTTGGTGGTGTTGAGCGCGGCGAACGCAATGTTTCTCTTGATAATATTGCGCGCATCGCCAAAGCCTTGGGCATTGATGCTTGGCAATTGCTGAAGCCATAAAGATCAGACTGGCATACCAGTCCCGAAATAATCCTGTCGATCCTGCCCTTACCCCCGCTACGACGCTTGTCGAATCCTGCGCTTTGCGGATAGCTGTAAAGCATCAGAGAATGATCAGGATATGCGCGCGGATTTGGGCGTGGCTTGGGTGTGGTGCGCATGAACGCGGTTGAAATTGCCAAGGCGGTAGAAGACCTCGCCTCAAGCCCGTTCGACGTGAACGAATTCCCGTTCGCGTTTCTGGAGGCATTTGGGGCCAGCGAAACCACGATCAAGCGGCTCAGGGCTGGCAATGCCAACCTGTCGGACCTTGGCGATTTGCCGTTCGTGCGTGTTGCCGTGCTTCAGCGCAACAACATCCACATTGCGACCTGCGAGCCGGGCCGGGTTAGCGAAACCTTCGCGGCGCTGAAGGCGAGTGCTGCCACCGCCAACGTTCGCAACAAGGTCAAGTTCATTTTCGCTACCGATGGCGAGATGGTGGAGGCGGAAGACCTCACCTCGGATGAGCCGTCGCTTGCCACTGCCTTTGCCGATCTGCCGGACAGGATCGGCTTTTTCCTGCCGCTGGCGGGCATCACGACGAACCGGCAGATTGCGGAAAACCCGTTTGATATCCGCGCCACGGGGCGGCTGAACAATCTCTATGTCGAGTTGCTGAAGACCAACCCAGACTGGGCGTCCGATGCGCGCCGCCCGGATATGAATCATTTTATGGCGCGGCTGATCTTCTGCTTCTTTGCCGAAAGCACGGATATCTTCAACGGCGAGGGGCTGTTCACCCAGACAATCGAGCAGATGAGCGCGCGCGATTCATCCAACACGCATGAGGTGATCAGCGCCGTGTTCCGCGCCATGAACACCAGGCGCGAGGATTTGGCGAAGGCGGGCCTGCCGCGCTGGGCGGAAGGGTTTCCTTATGTCAACGGCGGGCTGTTTTCCGGCGGCAGCGAAACGCCGGTGTTTTCGAAAGCAGCGCGGGCCTATCTCATCCACATCGGCAAGCTGGATTGGCGCAAGATCAACCCGGATATTTTCGGGTCGATGATTCAGGCCGTGGCCGATGATGAGGAGCGCGGCTCGCTCGGCATGCATTACACCTCGGTGCCGAACATCCTAAAGGTGCTCAACCCGCTGTTTCTGGATGATCTTCGCGAGAAGCTCGGCGAGGCGGGGGAGAACCCGCGCAAGCTCCTGAACCTGCGCAATCGGATGGCGCGCATCCGGGTGTTTGATCCGGCCTGCGGCTCAGGCAATTTTCTGGTGATTGCGTATAAGGAAATGCGGGCGATCGAGGCCGAGATCAACAAGCGGCGCGGTGAGGCAGAGCGGCGCACGGATATCCCGCTTACCAATTTTCGCGGCATTGAACTGAGGGATTTTCCCGCTGAGATCGCGCGGCTCGCCCTCATCATCGCGGAATACCAGTGCGATGTGACCTATCGCGGGCAGAAAGAGGCGCTGGCCGAGTTCCTGCCGCTCGATGCGCAGAATTGGATCACCTGCGGCAATGCGCTGCGGCTCGATTGGCTGAGCATCTGCCCGCCCACCGGCACGGGCGTGAAGATGCAGGCCGATGATCTGTTCTCAACGCCCTTGAAGCAGGCCGAGATCGATTTCGAGAATGCGGGCGGCGAGACCTATATCTGCGGCAACCCGCCGTATCGCGGCAGCACATGGCAGACGGAAGAACAGAAGGCCGATCTGAAGGCGATTTTTGACGGGCGGGCGAAACAATGGAAATCGCTCGATTATGTCGCGGGCTGGTTCATGAAGGCGGTGGATTACAGCGGGCACACGCCCACCGTTTCGGCTTTCGTCTCCACCAATTCCATCTGTCAGGGGCAGCAGGTGCCCATTCTCTGGCCGCTTGTTTTCAAGGCGGGGCATGAGATCGCCTTTGCTCATACCTCGTTCAAATGGGCCAACCTTGCCAGCTACAACGCCGGGGTGACGGTGGCGATTGTCGGGCTGGCAAAGCCGCCGATCCTCAAGAAGCGGCTGTTTGATGAAGAGCCGGGACGCAGCAAGGCAGAGCCGCGCACCGTGGTGCGCGAGGTGGCGAATATCAACGCCTATTTGGTGGCGGGGATGAATGTAGTCGTTACGTCATCGTCAAAACCTATAGATGGCCGCCTAGAACTTATTTCTGGAAATGTCGCGGACGATGATGGCGCCTTGATCGCCAAAGACAAGGACGCTTTTGAGATATACTCATCCGAAGCAAAGCGTTTAATCAGACCGTTCGTTGGCTCTACTGAATTTATTAATGGCCGACCAAGATACTGTATTTGGGTCGAAGACGAGGACGTAGTTTTAGCATATGCCCAAGAAGGATTTGTAGATCGGTTCCTAGCGGTAAAGAAGAAACGTGAAAGCGTAAGTGCTGGTCCTCGCGCGAAAGGGGCGGCGGACGTGCCTCATAAGTTCGCTTTCAGGTCTAATCGGGAAACATCGGCTCTCGTTGTTCCACGTGTATCATCTGAAAATCGTCCGTTTTTACCCGTCGGATTAGTAGATAGCTCTGTGGTTCTAGGCGACCGTAATTTCGCCCTCTACGACGCCCCCCTATGGAACATGGCGCTGATCGCCTCGCGCCTGCACTGGGT
>JAPXTA010000021.1:14748-48369 GCA_033812735.1 Hyphomicrobiaceae bacterium
CATGAGGACCGATTTTTCCTACTCCAACACCTTGGGCTGGAACACCTTCCCGGTGCCTACGCTGACGGAGAAGAACAAGGCGGACCTCACCCGTTGCGCCGAGGATATTCTGCTGGCGCGCGAACAGTATTTCCCCGCCACCATCGCCGATATGTATGACCCCGCGCGGATGGATGCCGAGTTCCCGCTCGTCCGCGCCGCGCATGAGCGCAACGATGAGACTTTGGAGCGCATTTACATCGGCCGCCGGTTCAAGAACGACACCGAGCGGCTGGAAAAGCTGTTCGACATGTACACCAAGATGACGGCGGGCAGCTTTGCTTCAAAGCCCAATGCGAAGGTAGTTGGCAATGCGTGACATTGTTCTTTTTCAGATGTGGGGACCATTTCGCGAAAGCCTTATCGAAGAGCACCGCTTTTATGTTTCGCAGGCAAAAAAGCGTCTCTTGTCGCAGTTCGACAATATCGAAGCGGAAGCTGACAAAGCTGCTGATGAGTGGGAAAAAGACCACGCACATCTGTTTGACCCCGAACGTCACGATCCGGGTGATTTCGGCGAGAGGGCATACGAGGCCGGTGGAGAATTCTATCGCATGCTTGATGAGATGCGTACTCAGACGCGGCTAAGTGTTGTGGCTGGCTTTTACCATCAATGGGACAAGCAGTTGAGGGATTGGCTTTGTCGCGAAATTCAGCATTGGCATCAGGGATCAGTTGTTAGAGGAAAAATCTGGAAAGCAAATGCACCGGACCTGTTCACGCTTCTGGAAACCATCGGATGGAAGCTGAAGGATCAGCCATTTTTTGCCGATCTGGAGAAGTGTCGCCTTGTCGTAAACGCTTACAAGCACGGCAATGGTAAGGCGCTTGAAGATTTGAAGGCAGCTCACCCTGAATTCTTCGATGATCCCTTCAGGAAGATCGAGATAGATGGCTTAATTAGAAATGTAGAATGGCTGGACTGGACTGCTCTCGAAGTGACCGATGCGCACATCGATGCGTTCGCTGACTCAATTGAACAATTCTGGAAAGCGGCTCCAGAAAGAGTCTTCAATTCGCAAGTTGGCGACGATGTGCCCGATTGGTTTATGAAAGCGCTTTCTGATGGTGCGAAGGCTTAGAGAATTGCAAATGAACGAATTGTCCAAATCAGTCCCCTCCGTTTCCGTCTCCTACGCCCGCACAGGGGCTTCGACCAAGCCCGATGAGCTCGGCATGCGGGTGATGCAGGCGCGCGCCTATGAACGGCGCGGCGAGCAATACTTGCTCATCAAATCCCCGCCCGCCTCCGGCAAAAGCCGGGCTTTGATGTTCGTCGCGCTCGATAAGCTCAACAATCAGGGCGTGAAGCAGGCGATCATCGTGGTGCCGGAAAAGTCGATCGGCGGCAGCTTTGCCAATGAGCCGCTCAGCCGTCACGGTTTCTATTCGGATTGGGAGGTGAAGCCGCAATGGAACCTCTGCAACGCGCCCGGCGCGGATGAACCGCGTGCGGCCAAGACCAATGTCGCGGCGGTGCAGCGCTTTCTCGAGAGCGGCGACAAGGTGTTGGTGTGCACTCATGCCACCTTCCGTTTCGCTTTCGATGAACTGGGTGCATCCGCCTTCGATGATCGGCTGATCGCCGTCGATGAATTCCACCATGTCAGCGCCAACCCGGACAACCGCCTTGGCGATCAGGTTCGCCAGTTGATCGCGGGCGGCAAGGCGCATCTTGTGGCGATGACCGGCTCCTATTTCCGGGGCGATGCCGTTGCCGTACTCTCACCGGAAGACGAGCAGAAATTCACCACCGTCACCTACACCTATTACGAGCAGCTCAACGGCTACGAATATCTGAAATCGCTCGATATCGGCTATTTCTTCTATTCCGGCTCCTATCTCGACGACATCCTGAAGGTGCTCGATCCTGATCTGAAGACGATCGTGCATATCCCGAGTGTCAATTCGCGGGAAAGTACCAAGGACAAGACCGAAGAAGCCAATGCCATCATGTCCGCACTGGGCGAATGGGCGGGCGTTGATGACACCACCGGCTTTCACCTCATCAAGCGAGCCGATGGCTATGTGCTTAAAATCGCCGATCTGGTGGATGATGATCCGGCCAAGCGTGATCGGGTGATCGCAGCGCTGAAGGACCCCAAGCACAAAAACAACCGTGATCACGTCGATATCATCATTGCCCTTGGCATGGCCAAGGAGGGCTTTGACTGGATTTGGTGCGAACACGCGCTAACTGTTGGCTATCGCTCCAGCCTCACCGAGATCATCCAGATCATTGGACGGGCGACGCGCGATGCGCCGGGCAAGACGCGCGCGAAATTCTCCAATCTGATCGCCGAACCCGATGCGTCGGATGATGCGGTGGCGGATGCGGTCAACGATACGCTCAAGGCGATCGCCGCAAGTCTCTTGATGGAACAGGTGCTCGCCCCGCGTTTCAACTTCGTGCCGAAGAATGCGCAAAGCGGGCCGGTGGAAGGCTTCGACTATGGCGAGGGCGGCTACAAGGACGGCAAGACGAATATCGGCTTCAACGAAAGCACGGGGCAATACCAGATCGAAATCGCAGGGCTTGCCGAGCCCAAAAGCGACGAGGCGCGCAAGATCGTTTCGGAAGACCTGAACGAGATCGTTGCCACCTTCGTGCAGGATAAGCGCACGCTGGAGCAAGGTCTGTTCAACCATGACCTGCCGCCGCATGAGTTCACGGTGTCGAAAATGGGCAAGATCGTGCGCGATCTTTACCCGCATTTGTCGGATGAGGATCAGGAGTCGGTGCGCCAACACGCGATTGCAGCCATCAACGTTGTGCAGCGAGCGAAGCAGCTGATCGACGAAGGCAAGGTAACCGGAACCGATGGGAAGGGCAGCACGGCTTTCCTTGATGGCGTGCGCAAATTCGTCACCGATGTGAAGGAACTCGACATTGACCTGATCGAAACGATCAACCCGTTCAGCGCGGCCTATGCAATTCTCTCCAAGTCGATGAACGAAGACCGGCTGCAACAGGTGGCGGCGGTAATTGCGCGGCGCAATGTCAACATGACTTTGGATGAGGCGCGCGAAATGGCCAAGCGTGCGCTGGACTTCAAGAAGGAGCGCGGACGGCTGCCGTCGATCACCTCACCAGACCCCTGGGAAAAGCGCATGGCGGAAGGTGTCGCATTCCTCGCCAAGAAGAAGGCAGAGGCCGCGAATGGCTGACTTCACTGAAGAAGATGATGCGTTGCTTGCCGAATTGGGCGTTGAAGCGCCAGCGGGGAAGGCATCATCACGCACACCGCGCGAAGAACGCATCATCGCCGGTTTTGAAGATATCCAGCGCTTTTTTGAGCAGCACGGGCGGGCACCCCTGCATGGCGAAAGCGGGGACATCTTTGAGCGCCTTTATGCGGTCCGCCTCGATCGCTTGCGCGCTCAACTCGACTGCATGGCGCTTTTGACGCCGCTTGACCACCAAGGGCTCTTGGCGGGCAGCGAAGCTGCTGCGTTACCGGGTGAACCTTTGGACGACGATGCACTTCTGGCCGAGCTTGGCGTTGAGGCCGAAGCGGGTGGTGACATCACCGAGTTGAAGCATGTGCGCCCGCGCGCGGAAGTAAGGGCAGCGGAAGAGATTGCCAACCGCGAACGTTGCCCGGATTTCGACCGGTTTAAACCACTTTTCGAGGCGGTTCAGCGTGATCTGGATAGCGGGGCAAGGAGCACTAGGCCCTTTGAGTTGAAATCTGAGATCGATACCGGGCGTTTTTTCATCGTTGGAGGGCAGAAAGCGTATGTTGCTGAAAAAGGCGAGGTCTTCACCAATGATCAGGGAAGGCTCGATGCGCGGTTGCGCGTGATTTTCGACAACGGAACCGAAAGCAGAATGTTGATGCGTTCCCTGCAAAGGGCGCTGCACAAGGACGAAGCTGGGCGGCGTATCACGGAACCATCAGCCGGACCTTTGTTCGGTTCGGCGGCTGATGAAGAAGATACCGAAAGCGGCACGATCTATGTCCTTCGCAGCAAGGCCGATCATCCCCTGATCAACGCCAATCGCGCGTTGATCCACAAGATCGGCGTGACCGGCGGCGATCTGCCCGCACGCATCGCTGCGGCCAAAACTGACGCTACCTTTCTGCTGGCTGAAGTGGAGTTGGTGGCGAGCTATGAGCTATTCAACATCAATCGGACCAAGCTGGAAAACCTGCTCCACACGTTCTTTGCACCCGCGCGCCTAGACCTTCAGATTGCCGATCGGTTCGGCAATCCAGTGCGCCCGCGCGAATGGTTTATGGTTCCGCTGTTCGTGATCGACGAAGCGGTGGAGCGCATCCGCGACGGCAGCATCACGCGCTTTTCGTATAATCCGCAGGAAGCGCGCCTCCAAGAACGCGTCTGACTTTTAGGCTGCGTTAAGCTGCAATCGCAGCTGTTGGGCGCAGGCCGAAGCCCATGAGTTTCCGTTTGCCTCTGACGCGAACGAACCGGAACCCGCGTTCTTGAAGGAGCCGCAGCCACGCCCGGCGGCAATGATGGTCGCCAGCGTAAAATTCAAAACTCCGCAGAGCATCGCGGTATTCAGTGCCATGGTTGTCACCGATCAGGGCGCATTCATCGAGCCATGACGCAATTGCCGTCGCCAATTCGCTCTGCGGTCGATCATGGGCGTCACGAACATGCCGCAGCAAATGAGCGAGGCGTACCGCGTTTTCCTTCTCGACGGCAGCGACCAAGCCGCCGGTTGCTACATCCTGACGCTTCCGCCAAACCCGCCGCATCATCCAACCGGAATAGAAGGACGCCAGCGTACCGGCGGCCGGGGCGACAAACTGCTGGTTCAGCGCATCGATCACGTCTGCCTTGAACGCACCGACTACTGCTTCGAGTTCGGGCTTCATTTTTGGCGTCGCACCGTTAAGTCGCAAACTTGGAATTGCCATAGGCGCATTGTTGACCATTGCCATCGGCTTGTTCCGCGCAGGCTCCCACCAGATGGCATGGGCACGCGCGCTCTCGACAAGTGCCCCCTTAAGCCTTTCCGCTTGTGCCAAGGGATCGATGGAAGGCAACTGCTGTTCGGGGCGCGCCCGTAGTCGTTCGTATTCCGCATCGAACATTCTCATATTGGCATTCTCCTACCTGTTCCCTGCCGCCAGCACTTCCCCCATACCCCCTGCCAAGGTGGTGGCGGCAGCTGCCGCCCACCACACACCATGGCAAACTGCCACCGTGTCACCTACCTGCCACCTTCAGGTGGCGGGGTGGCAGCTTTTGGTCTTCACGGCTTTCGCGGCACTCACGGCGCTGTTCCTCCGACTCTCACGCGAAGCCCGACGTATGACCGGTTGCCGCCCCCAGGCCGCTTGTTCTGGCAGCCAGCAACTTCGTCGATAAGGTCATCATCCAGAAGCGCCTTAAGCGTTGCACCCGCGATCTTGTTCTCCGTCATGCCGTTCGCATGACCCGCCTTGGTCAACTCTCGCCCTACCGCCCGGCGCGCGGCAAGTTTGTGCGTCGCCTCTTTCGCCAACGGCTGCCCTGCCTTCTCGGCAGCGGCAATTACCGCAAGTGCGATCTGCCGCACGGCGTTCAGGCTTGCCGTCATTGTCAGCTTTGGGATGCTTCGATACTCCAGGCGCACCGCCTTCGCCGGGCCGTTCGGCGTCACGATGTCAACGATGCGCTTCTCCAGCCAATGCGGATCGTCACCCACCGGGCCGTAGTTCGATTTGACCACCCTAACACCCGCGAACCGATGCCGATCCGCCACGGCGCGGTCCTTGGCCTCGCTCTCGGACATGCTCCGAATTTCCAGCGCGACCCGCGCCATGTTGAGAACGTTCGACGCTCCCATGGAACTGTCTGCCGCTGCCTCGGTGCCACGGTCTTCGTCGTCGCCCTTGCGCTTGTGATGCAGGATCAGGATGTGCGCTCCAGTCTGGTTCGCCACCCGATTCACGGCCCCCATCACCGCCGCCATCGCCGCGTTGTCGTTCACTGACGTTCCGCTCAGCAACGAAAGGCTATCGAGTGCGAGAAAGTCCGCGCCTTCTGCCATGGCGTGCAGCGTCTCGATCCCATCCTTGTTGAGTTCCCAGCCCCCGCGCGCGGCATCGACCAGGCGAAACCCGGCGGCGCATGACGCATCGCAGACTTCCAGCCCATGCGGCACGCTTCCGTAATGCAGTGCCAGCCCCGCGATCGTCCTGCCAATGTCCGCTTCATCATCCTCGCCGGTCACGAAGCGCCCCACGCCAGGCTCTCCGAACGTCCAGCCCAATGGGGAAGGCCCGCCCGCTGCGACACCGAACGCGAAATGCGACGCCAGCGTGCTCTTCGCCGATCCTCCACGCCCAACCAGTAGGCCAGCCACCCCTTTTACAAGCGGGCTGTCCCCCAGCCGGTGACGCGCCCGCGCCGCACTGCTGATCTGGCTACCTTTCGTGAACCTGCGAGGCGGTTGAACCGTGCCGTAAACAGGTGACGAAACGGCGCTTGCTGCGCCCGGTTTCGTCGGGGCAAGTGCAGCTGCCGTTCCCGTGCTGCCGCTCCCCAGAAGCCCAAAACCATACCCAAAAGAACCGACACCCAATCTCCCCGGCTGCCCCGCCTTTTTCACTGCGCTATCGAATTCCTGGGTCAGCTTCGTGGGCACGGCGGAATCATACCCAGCCATGGCTCGCGAAACGCTGTCCGCGATCTGCTCGAACTCTGGCCGGTATTGCGGCTCGTCCGCCGCTGCGTTTGCCAAAGGAAGCACAACCACCCTCAGCCAAAGATCACGGTCTTTGGGGAGCGTTTTCAGAGTTGTGTCCGCCAAGAGTGCATCCCGCTGCGAACGGACCCAATCCAGCGCAGTGCCGCACATGAGTGTTGTAGGAGCCCAATGAGTGGCCGGATGGACTGAAACAACATTCTGTTTGTTTGGCACCGTAGGATTGACCTGCGAATTCTGCGTCGTGGGTTTGGGCCCGGCGATCGGAAGGCCTGCCGCGATGGCCTGCGCCATGCTGATTTCAACAATGCTGGTCGCGTCGCGAGCTGCCCCCGCATGGAAAGCATAACCCTTGCTGGCGCTTTCAATGATTGAACCCTCGGCAACCACGTAGCCATGGGTGCGCCCTTGCTGCCCCCGAACGTCCAAGCCATGGATACCGCCAGCGTCTTGGGCATTGTCCAGTCGAAACCCGGTGGTGCGGAGAAATAAATGGACCCCGCCGTTGGGCGTTGTCTGATAGGTTGCGTCCTTGGGAGCGATGCCGATACTGTTCAGCAGATCCTCAGCATGCTTCCGCAAAGCGTCCCGGTTTTTCGGCAGATCGTAATCGACGATATTGAGCCAAGAGCCATCTGCGAGTTGGCAGCAGACAATCCCGGTGTTTGCTTCTGGAACGTCGGCGAACCATCGGCCAATTTCAGTTGCGAGAGAGGACGCCCGCCACGGCCCGCCCTTGATCGGCTGGAGTTCAGGGTTGGCAATCGCGATGGCTCTATCTACCGGGCATTTCTTTCTGGGATGAAGCGGACAGACCTTGAATCCCATGCTGGCGAGCCGCAATGCTGACGATTGCGCGGAGACGTTGACGTGAAATCGAGGGGGCTGAATATTCATCGTGCTTCAAACTGCGATTGTTTTGGAACCATTTCAGATCAGCGGCTGATCGTGAAAAGAACGGTCCTTGGGAAGGCAGAAGGCGGCTTGCACTTAGGTTTTATGCCGTTTCCGCCTTGTCGTTATCGAGCGCACATACTCCGCTATTGAGGCTGATGTTTTCAGCAACACTAGTGCTCCCGGACCGTCCGGCTCCGGTCCACGCTCATCACATTGACAATAAATACAGGCCATAACGTCCACCGCATTGACGCGATCAACTATCTCGACTGCGACTCGGCTTGGCCCGATACCGAAAGGATCAAAGTTCAACCACTCAAATATGCAGCGTTTGCTATCTACGATCTTCGATCGCTCTGGCGGCGGCAATTGCCACGCTGCGCGCACCTCATCCAAAGCTACCGCAATCCGTTCCGCGTGCGTTCCCCCACCAAACACTGCCGTGAACCGTTCCGCAACGAAGGTCGTGCGACCAAACATTTCGGCGGCGATCGCATCGCCGCCTTCCAAAGCAACAAGAAGCGACGGAAGCCGCGGAAACGCTGGGTACCAAATGAGTTTTGTCACGACGCACCTCCTTCCGCACGCCGATCAAGCCAGCGAAGCACCTCGCTTTTCCAGCGCCCTTTGCGGCGTGGACCGATAGGCACGGGGCGTGGGAAGCCCTCAGTGCGCGTCCAGCGCCACATTGATGTTCGAGATGCATTTCCGCAGAGACGCGACGTTTCGCGCTCGTCAATAATCCTGTCATCAGCCGGTCGTTCTGTGGCCATTTGCGGCACCTCCAATTGAAGATGACGCAAGAGATAGCGGGCCGTTTCAGGCTGTTGAAATCCGATCAGCCTGCCCCCTAATCGGATGTACCTAACGCTGTAATGCGCGAAAACCTTACCGGCGCAAGGCCGGTTTCTCTCCAAGAGTCGAGAAGGAAACGGTTAAATGTAAAACGCGCAGAGTATCCATGCTGGTCTAAACCATTAGCATCCAGATTGGAGCTACCCGGTGGGGCACCCGACGCATCCCGCCACGCGAGGGCACCAGCGGTCACAAATCCACGACGCCAAGCCCTATCGCTGCCCATTCTCCGACTTTTCAGCACTCCTTCTGTGATCTGCATCGCAAGGTCTGTCGGCAGCAACATGCCAGTCTTGTCTTGCCCCACTTGTTTATGGTCCGCCCTGAAATCATCGATCAGGAATGCGCCCCGAAGAGTAGCCGCTGCCGCCACACGGTGGCCGGGTGCGTCTCTTTCCGGCCATGTCGGGTAGCCGTCGAACGGGGTTTGAGAGAATGGGCGGACATATCCAGTGGGCAAGTTTTCGCATCCCCAGCCCTTAAACTTGGTCGCCCACGTGTCGATCGCAAACACTTCGTTATTATCGGCGGTCAGCAGCCGGTGGATGGTTGAGCGAACAACTGCTTTATCTTCCTCCTTCATGCCCGCCGTCCCGTGATCGGCAGCACGTTGCCAGCTTCAATTGGCCGTCCTTCGACAATCCGTGTCAGTTCCGCACCCCAGATATCCAATGCGGCGCGGCGTTGGGGCAAGTACGCGTTCCGGTCGTATGTCGCCGTGACCCGAGCGCCGCCGTCGCCATCCGAATGGCCGAGCACCAAAGACACATCGAAACGGCGCACGTTGAGGCGCTCTCCAGTCAGCCGTGTGCTGCCAGTTCGGCGCAAGTCGTGCAGGGTCGTGCCGTGAATGCCAGCGCGTTTGGCCGCGCCGATGAATGCGCCGGTCACTGTGGCGGGCTGAATGTGGGCTGCTGTTCCACGGGAAGCCGGGAAAAGGTGCGTGGCTCCCTTCGGCAGCGTGTTCCTAATCGCCTCGATCAGGTCGATTGCCGGTTGCGAGAGTGGGACAACATGCGGACGCCCCGATTTCATCCGGGCCGCAGGAATTGACCAGAGTCGCGCCGCTATATCGAGTTCGGACAGCGCCAGACCGGCAACTTCCGCGCGGCGCTGGAGAGTCAGGGCGCACAACTGAACCGCCTTTGCCGCCGTCGCCCCGATTTTTCCTTGCTCCAGTTCCTCAGGGTTGGTGAGGACCTGCCACAGGGCTTTAAGCTCATCATCGGTCATTACCCTGTCGCGGCTGCCCCACGGCGTAGCCTGAACCTTTCGGGCTGGGTTCTTGTCAAACAAGTCCCTGAAATCCGCGAACTCATAGGCCGCATGAAGAAGAGCACGAACGCGTCGCCCCGTGGATGGTGGCGAGCGGTCAACGATGGCCTCGATATCCGCACGATCAACTTGCCGAAATGCCTTTCCACCCAGCACAGGCTGGATGTGTTTTTGCCAATAATAGCGGTCCTGTTGGATCACGGATTCCCGCTTAGGCCTGCCGCCCTTGCGATGGCGTCCGCGCTCGCAGGCAGCAAGGTAAAGATCAATCAGGTGCGTTAGGGTTTCCGCCCGCTCTTTCCTCACCGATTCCAGCTTGCGCCGGGTTTCCTCGGTTTGGTCAATACCCTCGAATTTTGCGTTCTGGAGTTTTCGCGACGCTTCACGGGCATCAGCAAGGGATAGAGCTGGATAGGTTCCGAGGGTGGCGCGACGGCGTTCACCTGTTTCGGGGGACTCGAAACGACACGTCCATGATTTCGTTCCTGATGGCGCGATGCGCAATGCTAGCCCACATGCATTCCTGTGCGCATCGACGATCTCAATGCGACCGCTGCCGGGCTTGGAATTTCTGACGATCTCATCTGTTAAAATCTGGCGTGCCAAGACGTTGCTCCAATTTTCGGGGTCCGCGTGGGGTCCCGCTGGGGTCCCAAAAATGTGAAATCCCACGAAACGGACAGAAACGAATTAAAGCATAATTTGTTTTTCATTTCAATTAATTACAGTTCTTTTTGTGGCTCTATGAAATCTCCTGAAACAGCGGATTATTGCGCCTTCCAAGCTGAATACGAGGGTTCGATTCCCTTCACCCGCTCCATCCGCCTCTGCCAAGGCTTCGGCGGAATGAGTTAAAGCGAGAGGCGAACAACAAATTCAGTGCGGGAGGCGGATGCCCCGCCGAAGCTTCAGCGAAGGCGGGCTGGCGCGATGAAATTCGTCTACCTAATTCAGAGCATCGCTGAGCCTGACCGATATTATGTTGGCATAACGAGCGACCCTGATCGTCGCCTCGCCGAACACAACGCCGGCAAATCGATCCACACGAAAAAACACAAGCCTTGGAAGAATGTCGTCACGATAAGCTTCGATAATGCCGCCAAGGCAACGGCCTTTGAACGTTATCTGAAATCCGGCTCAGGCCGGGCATTTGCAAAGAAGCACTTCTGACGCTCGGCTTCCAGTCGCCTCCGTCTTCACGGTGGCTAAGCAAGAGAGCTTTCTCTTTGCTCCAAAATGCCGGCGTACCTTATTGAGAGCACCTTTCTCGACGCAACCACTGCTCACTCGGACGCTGCTTGCCTTATGGCTCAGCTGTTAGCCCCCCAACAGCCGCCTCATCTTCCTGACAGAGCTATCAGGCGTCGTGAAAACGCGCTTGCCCGTCGCCGCACCAATCGGCTCTGCGGCCCGCGCCAGGCTGAACTGCGCGAGCGCGATCACGTCGCAATTCGACAACCGCTTCGCCGCCTCCACCGACAATCGATCGTGCTCGCTGGCGTCCCCGCGGTCGAGAGCGGCAAGGGCACCCTCCGCCAACTGCGGCACGACCGCGATACCGGCAGGAAATTCGGGCGGCATGGACGCGAGCGTCGGTCCAAACGTGGCAAGCAATCCAATCCGCCCACCCGCCGCAACCGCATCTTCGATCATCGCTTCGTTCGGCTTCAAGACGGGCATAGGTGCGAGATCGCGCGCCACCTCCTCGATACAAGGCCCGAAAGCCGAACACGTAAAAAGAATGCCGTCCGCGCCAGTCCCCTTCGCATAGCGGCCGAGCGTGACGAACCGCTCCGTCATGCGCGGCGTAAGTGCTCCGTCGCGCGCCAGATCCTGAGACAAGCTGTCATCCAGCAGGTTCATCAGCGTCGCCTCAGGCCACAACCGCTTGAACCCTGCTTCGATTGGCGCGACCGAATGCTTGAGCGCATGGATAAGAGCAATTCGCACGGTTGGACCTTTCGCCAAAGCGGATGTGAGACACGAACTCGATAAGGGGCGCCCGGAACTCTTGCAACGGCGCGGCCACCATCACAGCTCGAAAGTCTGCCCGAGTTTCGGCACGACCGTCGCCCAGCCGAACGTCTCCTCGACATGTTGCCGCATCGCGTCCGCCGCCTCCGGCTCGCCATGAGTTATGAAAGTCTGCCGCGGCGGCCTCCGAAAATGGCGCAACCAATCGAGGATCTCCGCATAGTCCGCGTGCGCCGACATCGTGTCGAGCTGCACGATTTCTGCGCGCACCGGCCAGTCCTGCCCGTGAATCTTGATCGCCTCTTCCCCGCGCGCCAATCGATCGCCGCGCGTACCCGGCGCCTGGTAACCCGCCAATAGGACGCAGTTGCGAGTGTCACCCAAATAGAGCTTCAGATGATGCAGCACCCGGCCACCGGTCGCCATGCCGCTCGCCGATATGACGATCTTCGGCATCGGATTGGCATTGATCGCCTTCGACTGCTCGACCGTTCGCGTATACTGAACCATCTGTCCCATCGCGGCGCAGTCCGCCGGCGACAACCGGTGCTCGTTCTTGTGTTTGACGAGAAGCTCCGTCGCATCGATCGCCATGGGGCTGTCGAGAAAAATCGGTACGTTGGGTATCCGATCCCCGCGCCTGAGCGACAGCAGATGGAACAGCAGATCCTGCGTCCGGCCCACGGCAAACGCTGGAATGACGACTGTCCCGCCCCGCGCTGCCGTACGTTTCACCACCGCCTCGATCTGATCGGCCGGCAACTGTTCGCCATGCCGCCGGTCGCCATAGGTGGACTCGAGAACCAGCACGTCCGCGTCCTGCATTTCCGCCGGCGGCTTCATCACAGGGCTATTCGCGCGCCCAATGTCGCCCGAGAACAAGATCGAAGGACCGCTGTCGCTTTCGAGCTTGATGAATGACGACCCGAGGATGTGTCCGGACCTCGAGAGCGTGAACCTGAGATCATCGCTCAATCGATAAGGTTTGCCGAAGGCAACCGGCCTGAACGATGCGAGTGACGCTTCAGCCTCAGCCTGGGTATAGAGCGGCAATGCCGGCTGATGTTTCGAATACCCGTACCGATTGGCCGCGGCCGCGTCGTCTTCTTGGATATGTCCGCTGTCGGGGAGCAGGATGGCACACAGGCCCAATGTAGCACCGGAACAGTAGATCGGTCCTCTGAACCCGTCGCCAACGAGACGCGGGATGTAACCGCTGTGATCGATATGCGCATGCGTCAACAACACCGCATCCAGCGACATTGGATCCACCGGCACCGCTTGCCAATTGCGCTCGCGCAGCTCTTTTGGCCCTTGAAAGAGGCCGCAATCGACCATGACCCGCTGACGATCGGCTTGCAGCAGGAACTTCGAGCCAGTGACGGTCTCGACGCCACCCAAGAACGTTAGCTTCATGTTGAGCCTCCCGGTGCGCCCGCAACGTACTCATGAAAGTGCAGCAAACAATCATTCTTCATCTTGACCGCCCGCAACGAGACGCCGATCGATCCAACAAGACAATAAGATACTGATAAAATGCAGGATTTCACGCGCCAAGACTCTTGGGTTGTAGCCTCAGATCGAGAATTCGCTCTCATCGCCGCTCCATTGGCTATTCCCAATCCCGTGTCCGGCGCTATTTAACGCGCACACGTTGGTGATGGTCGAGGGTGTGACATGACGAATAGGGCTCGCGCGGTTCGGTCTTTGATCGCAGCTATATTGGTCGTCTGCGCTGGCGCCGCCGACGCTAAGCCTCTGCGCATCGGTCTCGCTGCTGAACCAACCAGCATGGACCCGCATTTCCAGACCCTGACGCCGAACCTCGCCTTGCATTCGCACATTTACGAGCCGCTCGTCGCACAAGACGCTCGCCAGCGGCTCAAGCCTGCTCTGTCCGAAAGCTGGAAAGTCCTCGCCGATGGCGTCACATGGGAATTCAAGCTTCGTCCGAACGTCAAATGGCATGACGGGACGCCATTCACCGCCGACGACGTCATCTTCACGTTCGAGCGTGTGCCGAATGTTCAAGGCGCTCCCGCCCCGTTCACCTATGCCATCAAAGGAAAGACGATCACCAAGGTCGATGATTTGACCGTGCGGATCACGACAGGCGCACCGTCACCTCTGACACCCAATGACCTATCGGTCGTCTTCATCGCATCCAAGAAGGCCGCATCTGCCCAGCCGACGGCCGCGTTCAACGCTGGCACCGCCGCAGTTGGCACCGGCCCTTACAAGTTCGCAGCCTTCGTACCAGGCGATCGCATCCAACTCGCTCGCAACGATGCCTATTGGGGCGGTGCCGAGCCATGGACCACTGTCGACTTCAGGCCGATCAAGGCAGGGCCGGCGCGCGTTGCGGCACTACTGGCAGGTGACGTCGATCTCATCGAAGACGTACCACCCAACGATATTCGTACGCTCGAGAGCAATCAGCAGGTCTCACTCGCCCGCATTCCCTCGCATCGCTCGATCTTCCTTCAACTCGATCAGAGCCGAGCGACCACACCCTTCGTAACCGGCAAGGCCGGCGCACCGATCCAAAACCCTCTGAAAGACAAGCGCGTCCGCGAGGCACTCTCCATTGCAATCAATCGCGACGCGATCGTATCGCGTACCATGGACGGCAATGCGGTAGCGGCAGGCCAGTTCCTGCCCGAGGGGTACTTCGGGCGCTCAGACAAGCTTCAGCCGCCTCCCTTCGATCCTGAGCGCGCAAAGAAGTTGCTGGCAGAAGCAGGTTTCCCCGACGGCTTCAAAGTGACGTTGCACGCCCCGACCGGCCGTTACGTCAATGACGCGCGTATCGCCGAAGCCATCGCGCAAATGTGGACGCGCGTCGGCCTCGACGCCACGTTCGAGGCGATTCCAGTCGCGACCTATTTCGCGCGCGCTCTCGCAGGTGGCCCCGAGAAAACGCCAGAGTTCTCCATCACGATGTGGGGCTCGTCGGTGGCCAGTGGCGATGTGTCGAGCGTCTTGAAACCACTGATGCAGACGTTCGACCGCGAGAAGGGAAGCGGCACCGTGAATGCCGCACGTCACTCGAACCCCGCGTTCGACGCACTGATCGACAAGGCACTTGCCACGATCAGCGTCGATGAACGACGCCGCCTGTACGTCGAGGCAACGGAGCTTGTCACACGCGAAGTCGGCTACATCCCGCTGCATTACCAGGTGAACGTGTGGGGCGCGCGCAAGGGCTTGAACGTGACGCCGCGAACAGACGAAATGACGATGGCAATGGAAGTCCGCGAATAGACGCGGTTGACGCATCGATCCATTCCACAACCAAAGGCAACAGCCCCTTGCCGCCGGGCGGCATGGCGTTCACAGTCGCGCCAGCCGTGATGCCCGGAGCGCCCCATGGACGCGGAAACAAAATCGCACCCAACCACGGTCCCAAGCGCCTGCTGGGAGTGTTCGGTGAACTGTGGCGGTATCGTCACGGTACAGGATGGCGAAATCGCCAATGTCGCGCCCGACCCCGCGCATCCCTATTCGCGCGGCAATTTCTGCATCAAAGGCATTCGCGGCGGCCCCGGCATTAGGGATCACGCGGATCGGCTGCTTTATCCCATGCGGCGCACCGGTCCTCGCGGCGGTGGCCAATGGGAACGCATCTCTTGGGACGCAGCGCTCGACGAGATTGCGGATCGATTTGCCGACATCAAGCGCCAGTATGGGCCGGAAGCACTCGTCGGTGCGACCAGCGGCGGTTATTTCAGCCGCAGCGTCGTCACAGCATTGATGATGCGATCGATGGGATCGCCCAACTGGATGATCAATCAAGACCTCTGCGGCGGATGCCGCGCGGTCAGCGCCCGCGTCAGCGGACTGGACATCGATGCCGGTGGCGATGTCATCAACACCAAGTGTGCGCTCGTCGTCGGCCGCAATCTTGCTGTTGCAGACCCTGTTCAATGGTCGGATCTCAAAGCCGCCAAGAAGCGTGGCGCCCGCGTCATCGTGATCGACCCCAAGCGAACACCGGTCGTCGATATTGCTGATCTGTGGCTGCGCCCCAAGATCGGCACGGATGCCGCTCTCGCTCTCGGCATGATCAACGTGATCATTCGCGAAAAGCTATTCGACAGCGCATTCATCGACAAGCACACGGTCGGCTTCGGCCAGTTGGCCGCAAGAGCGGCAGACTACGCGCCCGAGCGCGCCGCAGACATCACGGGTATTCCCGCAACCGATATAGAAGCGGCAGCGCGCATGTACGCTGACGGTCCTTCGACGTTCTTGTCCGGCCACGGCATCGACGCATTTGCCGGCGGTGTGCAAGCGTTCCGCGCCTATCACTGCCTTGTCGCCATCACCGGAAACGTCGATCGCGTCGGCGGCAATCTGCGAGACAAGAAACCCGCCGGCTTTAAATCTCACATGGAACTGCTGCATCGCGCTGAGTTCCGCCTACCGCTGGAGGTCGCAAAGAAAGCCCTCGGCACCGACGCATATCCACTCTGGGCCGGCCCGGAAGGCTGGCAAACCGCCTGTCACAATCCGACGGTGATCGACGCCATCCTCACCGGCAAACCCTACTCCGTGCGTGGCGCCTACATCAGCGGCGTCAACATCCTGCTCACGTACCCCGACACCCGCCGCACCATCGAGGCCATGCAAGCGCTCGACTTCGTCGTCGTGGCCGCACATCAAATGAACCCGACTGCAGAATTCGCAGACATCGTATTGCCGAAAACCACTTCGCTCGAGGAAGAGGACGTTTCCTATCAAGGCATCGGACAGATCGTTCTGATGGCACGCGCCGCTGTCCCGCCGCGCGGCGAAGCACGCAATGAACTGGACATCGCGCGGCCCCTCCTCGACCGCATGCAGGAGCGGCAAGCGCTGAGCCATGACCTCTTGCCCTGGCGCACCCAGCGCGCATTCAACGAATATCTGCTGAAAGATAGCGATATCTCTATCGCCGAGTTGGAGTCCCGAGGTTGGGCGCGCCGCCCCTTCACGATCGATCCCGGGAATAAACCGTTCCCGTCGGCCTCAGGAAAGATCGAGCTCTACGCCTCCGCATTGGCGCGCCACGGCCTCGACCCCTTGCCGGGCTGGTCAGATACGCCGCGGACCCCCGTCCCAGTCGATCCAGCTGCCTACCCCTTCGAACTCATTACCGGCGATCGCGAGAAGCAGTATCACCACTCACGCTTCAGGGAGCAATCCTGGGCCCGCAAAGTCTCACCCGATCCACGCATCCTCGTGCACCCGGCAACCGCGCAACGCTACGCACTCGCGGACGGAGATTGGGTATTGATTGAAACCGCAGGCGCGCAGGCGAGCGCCCGGCTACGTATAAGAATCTCGGAAGCGACCAGCGAGAACGTCGTATCGACGGGAATGGGATGGTGGCGGCCCGAGGTCTCGACGCCGGATCACGGCGTGCTCGACGTGAACATCAATGCTGCGCTGTCATACTCTGGGCCATATGATCCAGTGACAGGCTCAGCCAGTATTCGTGGTCAACGTTGCCGGCTGCGCAAGACGACCGCGCCATAGTGCGTGATCGCCAACATCAATGACCACCTGAACTTTGATTCAATTGAGTATTTGGCGAACTGCACACGTGCCGCAGGCGGCAAGCGCCGATCCCTCTGGCAATTAGTTTGGAACCATTCTAATTATCACCTAGCACCTTGCAGGTTGCGAGGGTGAACAGCTGAACATGGTGGGAGTCGATCCGATGACGAGCGAGAACAAGTGCCCCGTGACCGGGGGTGGCAGCGGTCCAACACCGATGCGCGGCACGTCGAACCGCGACTGGTGGCCGAACCAGATAGATCTGCGCATCCTGCACCAGCACTCGTCCTTGTCCAACCCAATGGGCACCTCGTTCAACTACGCAGAAGAATTCAAAAAGTTAGACTACGCCGCGCTGAAGAAAGATCTTCACGCGCTGATGACCAACTCCCAGGAGTGGTGGCCGGCAGATTGGGGCCACTACGGCGGTCTCTTCATCCGCATGTCCTGGCATAGCGCCGGCACCTACCGCATCCAGGACGGACGTGGCGGCGGCGGCACCGGCAATCAGCGCTTCGCGCCGCTGAACAGCTGGCCCGACAACGGCAATCTCGACAAGGCACGCCGCCTGCTGTGGCCGATCAAGCAGAAGTACGGCAATAAGATCTCTTGGGCCGACCTTATGATCCTCGCGGGCAACGTCGCCCTCGAATCGATGGGTTTCAAAACCTTCGGTTTCGCCGGCGGCCGCGCCGACATTTGGGAGCCCGAGGAGGACATCAACTGGGGCGTCGAGACGACTTGGCTCGGCGACAAACGCTACACCGGCGACCGCCAACTCGATAATCCGCTTGCCGCAGTGCAGATGGGCCTCATCTACGTCAACCCCGAAGGACCGAATGGCAACCCCGACCCGGTCGCATCGGGTCGCGACGTCCGTGAAACCTTTGCGCGCATGGCAATGAACGACGAAGAAACCGTCGCTCTGGTGGCCGGCGGCCACACCTTCGGCAAGGCGCATGGTGCAGGCGACGCGAAGCTCGTTGGTCCCGAACCCGAAGCTGCCGGACTGGAAGAAATGGGTCTCGGCTGGATCAACAAATTTGGTTCCGGCAAGGGTGTCCACACCACGACGTCAGGCATCGAAGGCGCCTGGAAGCCCAACCCGACCAAGTGGGACATGGGCTACTTCGACATGCTGTTCGGCTACGAATGGGAACTCGTGAAGAGCCCTGCTGGCGCCAACCAGTGGCTCGCCAAGGACGTGAAGCCGGAGCACATGATCCCGGACGCACACGACCCTTCGAAGAAGCATCGCCCGATGATGACCACGGCCGACCTTTCGCTGCGCTTCGACCCGGCGTACGAAAAAATCTCGCGCCGCTTCCACAAGGACCCGCAGGCATTCGCTGACGCCTTCGCCCGCGCATGGTTCAAACTGACCCACCGCGATATGGGCCCGAAGGCACGCTATCTCGGTCCCGAAGTTCCGAAAGAGGATCTGATCTGGCAGGATCCAATCCCCGCCGTCACTCACGCCTTGATCGACGAAAAGGATATCGCGGCGCTGAAGGCCAAAATCCTTTCAGCCGGCCTCTCGACCTCTCAACTCGTTTCGACTGCCTGGGCCTCAGCCTCGACCTTCCGCGGCAGTGACAAGCGCGGCGGCGCCAACGGCGCCCGTATCCGTCTTGCGCCGCAAAAAGACTGGGAGGTGAACCAACCAGCCGAACTTGCCACCGTCTTGAAAGCACTCGATGGCATCCAGAAAGACTTCAATGCCACGGCAACCGGCGGCAAGAAGGTTTCCTTGGCCGATCTGATCGTGCTCGCTGGCTGCGCCGCAGTAGAGGCAGCCGCGAAGAAGGCTGGCCATGACGTGAAGGTCTCCTTCACGCCGGGCCGCGCCGACGCGACGGCTGACCAAACGGATGTCGAGTCTTTTGCAGTGCTCGAGCCAAAGGCCGATGGCTTCCGCAACTACATGAAGAAGGGCATCGGCGGCCGTGCGGAAGACCACCTTCTCGACCGCGCCCAGCTTCTATCTTTGACGGCACCTGAGATGACCGTACTGGTAGGCGGTCTTCGCGTCCTCGGCGCCAATCACGGCCAGTCGAAGCATGGCGTCCTGACCAGCCAGCCGGGCGTACTGACGAACGACTTTTTCGTCAATTTGCTCGACATGGGTACGGCATGGAAGTCGACGTCGGACGCACAGGACGTGTTCGAAGGCCGCGACCGCAAAACCGGTGCGGCTAAGTGGACCGGCACCCGCGCGGATCTCGTGTTCGGCTCGAATTCGCAGCTCCGCGCCATCGCCGAAGTGTACGGCCAGAGCGACGCCAAGGCGAAGTTCGTCAATGACTTCGCCGCTGCTTGGGGCAAGGTGATGAACCTCGACCGGTTTGATTTGGCCTGATCGGCGGCTCCGGCACCAACCTGGCCCAAATGCGACTGAAGGCGGCGCTTCGAGGCAACTCGGAGCGCCGCAACCTTTTTGGGAGCCGGACCCAGCGCTCGCTTGGGCCGCTTCTGCTGCATGCCGCTACACACCTTCCCCGGGCTGGTATACCGGCCGATTGTCTGACATGCTCAGAGCAGATTCCCGGCAGAGGAATCCATCAGGAGGAACGCAGATGAAGCGTAGAACTTTGCTTAAGGGCCTTGGCGCGTCGGCGGTGGGCACCGTTTTTATGCCAGCCGTCCTAAAGGCCCAGGCCCCGATCACCCTTAACGGCGCTGTTCAGTTCAATGACGACCATGCCTTCACCAAAGGGTTGGTCAGGTTCGAAGAACTGGTGAAAAAGTATTACGGCAAGCCGATCAACTTCACCCTGCACAAGAACTCGTCGCTCGGCCTCGAGAAGCAGTACTTCGAGTACATGGCTCAGGGTAAGGCTGTCGATTACGCGATCGTGTCGCCCGCGCACATGTCGACGTTCGCGAAGGCCGCGCCGTTCATCGACGCCCCGTTCGTTTTCCGCGACATAGCGCACATGAACAAGGTGGTTGCGGCCAACCTTCTGAAACCGATTGCCGATGAAGTCACCCAGAAGGCCGAGGTCATGATGATCGGCTCGGCTGGCGGCGGCACCCGCAACATCTTCTCCAAGCGCCCCTTCAAGAACCTGGCAGAAATGAAGGGTTTGAAGATCCGCGTCCAAGGCGCACCAATTTGGTCGCGAACCTTCGCGGCAGCCGGCATGAGCCCGACCGTGATTGCCTACAACGAAGTCTATAACGCCATCCAGAACGGCGTTATCGAGGCAGGTGAGAACGAAGCGGCCGGCGTCGAGGCCATGAAGTTCTACGAAGTCGGCCCGAGCCTTGTCTTGACGCAGCATGCCGTATCGATCCGGCCCATCTGCTTCTCGGTAAAAACGCTGAAAGCTCTGCCGAAGGACCTGCAGGACGCGATCATGAAGGCCGGTCAGGAAGCCGGCGATTTCGCTCGCCAGCTCGAAAGCAGCGAAGACAGCGCCAAGCTCGAAGCGCTGGAGAAAGCTGGCCGGTTGAAGCTGGTCAAGTTCGAGGAGCGCCCGCAGATGTCCAAGCTCGTCGAGCCCGTCATGGCTGCCTACGCGAAGGAAATCGGCGCGGAAGACATCAACGCCAAGATCGCCGCCGCCTGACAATGAAGCTCTCCCCGCCAAGCGCGGGGAGAGTTCTTTCCATATCTTGGGGAACAAATGCCCGATTCAATCCAAGAAAAGCGCGCGAGCCCGCTCGCACGCCTCAGAAATGCCTATGGCAAATTGCTGGACCTTCTTCTGGTCGCGTCGGTTCTGATCCTTGTCATACCCGTATCACTGCAGATCTTCTCGCGCTTCACCGCCATCATCCCGCATTATATTTGGACCGAGGAGATGGCCCGCTTCCTGTTCGTGTGGACCGTCATGATCGGTGCGATGGTCGGGGTTCGCGATAGCGCTCACTTTGAAGTCGATCTCCTGCCGAAGCTCGGCTCGCGTGCCGAGGCCTTTGCTCGCCTCTGCGGTCGCATCGGAATACTCGCCCTAGCCGTCGTCTTCGTCATCGCAGGCATCGAGTTCACTCAGTTCGCCTGGAACAGAATCTCCGAACTTGCCGAGCTACCGCTCTGGCTCATCCATTTGGCATGGCCCCTTACCGGACTGACGTGGCTCGTGTTCGTCGCGCCCATGATCGCTGACGACATCCGTATCATTGTGGGGAAACGCTAAATGACCGGTTCTGTTCTTTCGCCCGGAACCGCGGCGATAATTCTGTTCGGCCTGTTCTTCCTGCTGATGTTTCTGCGCGTACCGGTCGCTTTCGCGCTCGGTCTTGCGTGTGTGCCCATCCTGCTGATCGAGCCGCGTCTCTCATTGATGAGCATGGCTCAGGAAACCTTCAACGCCTACAACTCCTTTATCCTGCTGGCAGTGCCCTTCTTCCTTCTTACGGCCAACCTGATGAACATTGGCGGCATTACGGACCGCCTCATGACGTTGTCGAGAACCATGGTCGGCCATTGGCCAGGCGGTCTCGCACAGATCAACGTCGTGTTGTCCGTCTTCTTCGCCGGCATCTCAGGCTCATCGACTGCAGACGCCGCCAGCCAATCGAAGATCTTCATAGAGGCGCAGCGCAAAGAAGGCTACGACGATAGCTTCTCGGTCGCGATCACTGCTGTTTCCGCCGTCCTGGCCGTCATCATTCCCCCATCGATCCTCATGATCGTCTGGGGTGGCATTCTGACAACGTCCATCGGCGCATTATTCCTCGCCGGCATCATCCCCGGTCTTCTTATCGCTATAGCACAGATGGGAACGGTCCACGTCTACGCCGTCAAGCGCGGCTACCCGACCTACCCGAAAGCATCTTGGCGTGAGCTGATCTGCGCCTGTGCCAAGTCATTCCTCGCAATGATGACGCCCGGCATCATCATCGGCGGCAAGATCTTCGGCTGGTTCACGGCAACCGAGTCCGCGGCGATTGCAGTCCTCTACGCCCTGTTCCTCTCGCTGCTTGTCTACCGTGAGATGGATCTGAAGGGACTTTATTCGGCGCTCCTCGATACCGGCAAGCTGGCCGGAGTGGCGCTCTTCTGCGTCGGCACTGCATCGATGTTCGGTTGGCTGCTTGCCTACTACAAGATCCCGCAGGCGATCTTGGCAGGCGTCATGAGCTGGGACCTAGGCTTCTACGGTGTCGGCTTCTTTGTCGCCTTCGTGTTTCTCGTTGTCGGCTGCTTCCTCGATGCAATCCCTGCGATCATCATTTGCGGCCCGATCCTCGCTCCACTCGCTAAGAGCGTCGGCATGGACCCCGTCCACTTCGCGATGATCGGAATTGTCTCGCTGGCATTCGGACTGGTCACGCCACCCTACGGTCTCTGCCTGATGGTTGCGTGCTCGGTCGCCGGGATGCGTATTCGAGATGCAATCAAGGACACCATGATCATGCTGATCCCGATGTTCCTTGTTTTGGCTCTGGTGATCATCTTGCCCGCCGTGTCTCTCTGGTTGCCAAGCCTGATTTCGCCTGATTTCCTCCGGTAAACACCGCTGCCGCCACCATTGGAGGATGCTCATGGGCATGACCGTGCGCGACGAGTTGGTCGAGCGGTTCTTCCGCTACGCCGCGATCGAAAGTCAAAGCGACGCACGCTCTACGACCCTGCCAAGCACTCCGGGCCAGCAGCGCCTCGCCGAGTTGCTGGCGCGGGAACTCGAAGCCCTAGGCCTCGACGAAATCAAGATCGACGACCATGCGACGGTTACAGCAGTAAAGCGCGGCAGTGTGCGCGATGCGCCTCGCATCGGCTTCGTCGCCCACCTCGACACGGTAGATGTCGGCCTCTCTCCCCACGTCCATCCGCAAATCCTGCGGTATGAGGGGAAGGATCTCTGCCTCCACCATGAGCACGACATCTGGTTCCGCAGCAGCGAACATCCTGAAGCAGCACCATGGACTGGCTCCGACGCAATCTTCAGTGACGGCACGAGCGTACTCGGCGCTGACAACAAAGCCGCTGTCGCCATCGTTATGACCCTCGTATCCAGGCTACGTCCCGAAAACGAGCACGGCGATATCCATGTCGCCTTCGTTCCCGATGAAGAGATCGGATTGCGCGGTGCCAAGGCCCTCGACCTGATGCGGTTTCCCTGTGACTTTGCCTACACAATCGACAGCTGCGAACTAGGCGAAGTCGTCATCGAGAATTGGAACGCAGCCACAGGAGAGCTGCTGTTCAAGGGCGTCAGCGCCCACCCCATGTCGGCGAAGGGAGTACTCGTTAATCCGATTACCATGGCCATCGACTACATGGCGCACTTCGACCGGGCTGAAACACCCGAGAATACAGCTGGCCGGGAAGGATACTTCTGGTTCCAGCAAATGACCGCCAATGAGAGCGAAGCACGCCTGAAAGTGATGGTGCGCGAATTCGACAAGAGCCGCTTCGAGGAACGCAAGCGCCGCCTCTCGGAAGTCGCCCAACTGATCGCGCGTCGATATCCGACCGGCAAGGTCGATTGCCGCGTCACCGACATGTACGGCAACATCTCGGACAGTTTGGGAACTGATCGCCGCTGCGTCGACCTCTTGATGTCCGCTATGGCGTCCTTGCAGATCAAGCCGAAGCAGATCCCCATGCGCGGAGGGACCGACGGCTCTGCTCTCTCAGCCCGCGGCCTTCCCACCCCGAACTTCTTCACCGGCGCTTACAACTTCCACTCCCGCTTCGAATTTCTACCAATCCCCGCCTTCGAAAAGTCCTTCGAGGTCGCTCGCGCCATCTGCCTGATGGCGGCAAAAGTCGAATAGACCTCGATACATCTGCGACTGAACGCACCGCAGCAGAATGCCAAAAATTGGTGCACTGCGCACAAACAATCGTTGCCCAACCGGAGTTGACGCAGACCGTTCCGTCTGATGGGCTAGGCTGCATTGCGCATCGCCGGATACTTGTCAGCCCTGCCCGCGCACCGGCCGCGGTGGTTGAACGGGAGTAAGCCATGACGTTGAATCGCAGAACAGTGCTGTCAGCCGTCGTAGCAGCATGCCTTTGGAGCCCAGTCGCGTTCGCCCAGTCCAAGGAAGTCACGATCGCGCATCAAGACATGATCGTCCCGTTCCGCGTTCAACAGGCCGCAGGCGCCGTTGAGAAGGCGACTGGCTATAAGATCAACTGGAAAATGTTCGGCGGCGGCGGTGACGTCATCAAGGCAATGGCGTCGGGCGAAGTGCCGCTCGGCGAAGTCGGATCGTCACCGGCAACAGCAGCAGCCGCACAAGGCATTGACGTAGAGATCATCTGGATCATCGACGACATCAACAATGCCGAGCAGCTTGTCGTATCGCCCAAGTCGGGGATCACGAAGATTGCGGATCTAAAAGGAAAGAAGATTGCAACGCCGCTCGCCTCCACGGCGCATTACCAACTGCTATTTGCACTGAACAAGGCAGGGATCAATCCCAAGGAAGTCCAGATCATCAACATGCGCCCACCCGAGATCGCCGCAGCCTGGGAGCGCGGAGATCTGGATGGCACCTTCATCTGGGATCCAGTTCTGACGAAGACGAAAGCAGGAGGCGGGAAGGTTCTCTTGTCTGCGTCCGACGTCGCCAAGCAGGGCGCGCCGACGTTTGACGCGCTGATGGTGAACAAGGCCTGGGCCGCAAAGAACAAGGAATTCGTGACCGCGCTCGTAAAGGAGATGGCGAAAGCGAACGCCTCCTTCCTGGCTAATAAAGCCAAGTACACCGCTTCGTCCGACGAAGTGAAAGCAATCGCAAAGGTCGTCGGCGCCAAGCCAGAGGACGTTCCCGCCACCCTAAACGATTATAGCTTCCCGACCGCCGCCGAGCAGGCATCCGACAAGTGGCTGGCAGGCGGCGCCAACTCTGGTGTGGCTAAAGCCATGATGAACACCGCCTCGTTCCTGAAGGAGCAGGGCCGCATCACTGAGGTTCCCAAGGACTTCGGTAAGTTCGTCAATCCGGAGTATGCGGCAGCAGCCGCGAAATAAGCACGTCAGCGAGGGCCCTGCCGCCGAAGCAGGGCCCTTTTCATGTTCGATCTGTTTGTCATTTCCAAAAGGCTACACCCATTGAAGAATGACCGTGTAGCATCCGCGCCGAACGCTGCAACTAAAGCCCCGCTCGACCTCACCGTCGATGACGTGAGCGTTCGTTATGGAACTCGTGACGGCTACGTCGATGCTCTGGCGCACGTGAATCTGACGATGAAGCCGGGCGACTTCGTCGTGGCGATTGGCGCATCAGGCTGCGGTAAAACAACCCTGCTGTCCGTCCTTGCCGGTTTTCTTCCCGCGACCGAGGGGCAAGTACTGCTCGGCGGCAACCCGATCGACGGCCCGGGCGCCGATCGCGGCGTCGTCTTTCAAAAGCACGCTTTGATGCCGTGGCTCGATGTCATCGACAATGTCGCTTTTGGCCTCAAGCTGCGCGGCCAAACCAAAAGCGAGCGGCATGCGATCGCACGCGAAAAGCTCGCACTTGTCGGTCTGCAGGGCTTCGAGAACAAGATGATTTATGAGCTCTCCGGCGGCATGCAGCAACGGGTCGGCATCGCGCGCGCGCTTGCCTGCGACCCGAGCGTCCTGCTGATGGACGAACCTTTAGGCGCACTCGACGCTCTAACGCGCGAGACAGTCCAAGAACTGATCCTTGATGTCTGGCACAGGACCGGAAAAACCATTTTCTTCATAACACACTCGGTCGAGGAGGCGCTCTTCCTCGCCACCCGCTTGGTTGTCATGACGCCGCGACCCGGCAAGATTGAGAAGACTTACGACCTGGAATTTGGGCGGCGCGTCATAGGTTCGCGCAACGCGCGTGAAGTGAAATCGCATCCAGACTTCATCAAGATGCGCGAAGTTGTCCTCGCTGATGTCCAACGCCGCGAAGCCGGCGAAACCCTCGTTCAGGCACCGTGATCCATGGCAGACCCAACTATGCCGAGCACGCAGCCAGAACCCACACGATCAAAAAAAACGAGCCGTTACCGCGTCATCGGCGAAGGCTCGAGCCTTGCCATCAATGCCGTCAGCATCGCAGCGCTCCTGCTGCTCTGGTGGATAGCGACACACGCAGGATGGATCAAACCGCTCTTCCTGCCCAAACCGGAAGCCATCTGGATCGCCTTCAAACAGGCGGTGAACGGCGATCTCGATAACCACACACTGCTCGTCCATTTCCTCTGGAGCATGTATCGCGTATTCGCAGCGTTCGCTTTGGCCGTCGTCATCGGCATCCCCATCGGTATCGCCATGGGCGTCTCGCGGATTGCTCGCGGCATCTTCGACCCGCCGATCGAATTTTATCGCCCCCTACCCCCTCTCGCCTACCTGCCGCTGATGATCATCTGGTTCGGCATAGGCGAGTCCTCGAAGATCATTTTGCTGTTCCTCGCCATCTTTGCTCCCGTTGCTCTCGCAGCACGCGCAGGCGTTCGCTCGGTCAGTCAGGAGCAGATTCAAGCAGCCCTATCGATGGGCGCAAATCGCTGGCAAGTGGTTAAAAACGTTATTCTGCCAGGCGCCTTGCCGGAAATTCTGGTCGGCCTTCGCATCGGAATGGGCGTCGGCTGGACGACACTGGTCGCGGCAGAAATGGTGGCAGCCGATGCCGGGCTCGGCAAGATGGTCTTCAACGCATCAAACTTCCTTCGAACCGATGTTGTCATCCTCGGCATTCTCGCAATCGGTGTCGTCGCCTACCTGTTCGAGATTCTCATGCGATGGATAGAACGCCGCGCAGTGCCGTGGAAGGGTAAGGCATAGGACCTGCCAGACATCGGCTGTCGGCGATCAACGCCGCCGGGCACCGGCCGCCCCTACTGGCACGGCATTTGACTTCGGCGTCGTGCGAAGGCTCGCAGCTGCCTGATGAGCCAATTCGACCAACGTTCTAACGAAGTCCGGATCGGACGCAGTATGCCATGCCACCTCGAACGACATCAGAGGCAAAACAACGTCTGTCCGAACGGCCACGAGCTCTCCTCGCTTCAACGCATCTGTGACGGTGACGGCCGGCAAAAGCGCAACCCCCAAACCGTCCAAGGCCATCCGGGCGATTGTTGCAACCGACGCGCTCGCATGCACACGAGCCCTATGAAGCAGCCGCGAGTCCCGCAGCACAGCCATTAGCTGAACATACGGTTCGGTCTGCCGGGCGAATGTGATGAGCGGCCATTCAACCAGCATGGCCAACGGAACAACCCGCCGCCGAGGCAGTACGCCCGGCTTCGCGATGAATGCATTTGGCACCTGAAACAGCGGCTCGGCAGAAAGACCCGGCGCCGCCATCGGACCAAGCAGGAACGCAAGATCGATATCCTGGCCAAGTAGCCGGTCCCGCAGATTGAGCGAGTTATCCACCTCCACTTCGAAAGAGAGCAGCGGAAAGCGAACACTCGCTCTCTCCAGAAAGTCCGGCAGCCAGCTGTGGACGATCGTTTCAGCGACACCGAGCCGAAGCGTTCCTGTTCGCTGTCCCGGATTGACCACCGCCGCGATCATCTCGCGTCTGAGATCGACGAGCCGCTCCACATAGCCGAGGAGTACACGTCCCTCGGGTGTCAGCGCGACCGACCGCGTTGTTCGCGTAAGCACCTTGACCCCAAGCCGCCGCTCCAGCGCCGCGATCCGAGCCGACACAGCGGGTTGCGTGGTATTGAGCCGCGCTGCCGCTGCACGAAAATTCCTGAGCCGCGCCACTTCGGCGAAGCAGTCGAGCGTTCGCTGATCGATCATCCTGGTCCTCGATTGATAATCGCAGATGATCAATATCTATTCGCGATGATAGTTGGACGCCATCGCAGTCAGCGTGTTGTCTTGACACCGCTGACTGCCTTGCCGGCGTGCATCTTGCTGCCGAAAACGTCGCCCCTGCATCTTACCGGTGCTGGACATCCGGCACCTCGTCGCGTCAGTTTGGGATGTTGATCACTACGAGACCCGGAGGGCTCTGATGAAAGTCTTAACTGCACTAGCCGCAGCCGTCGTAACGGCAACGTCGCTTGCCGCAACGCATGCCCAAGAGGCCCCGAAACTCAAAGTGATGGGCATGCCCCTCGCCACGGGCAATATCCAGAAGAACCGCGAACAGCCGTTTTTCGAGAAGCTGAAGGAAACCACCGGGATCGAAGCAGACTACAAGGTGCTCGATCAGACAGGCATCAAGGAGTTCGAGCAACTCCGTATCGGCAAATCGGGCCTGTTCGACATCATCGGTCTTCGATTGGGTCAAGTCTCGCGCGACGAGCCGACCATCCTGGGCCTCGACCTCGTCGGCCTCAATACGAACTACGACACAGCTAAGAAGGTGGTGACTGCCTATCAAAGCACCGTCGGCGACCGCCTCGAAAAGCAGTTCGGAATGAAGCTTCTTGGCGTCTGGCCGTTCGGACCGCAGCTGATCTTCTGTAAGCCAGCGATCTCAGGCCTCTCCGACCTGAAAGGTAAGAAGGTCCGCATCCTCGACGGCGTGATGGCAAAGGTCATCGAAAAGATCGGCGGCACACCCGTTACCATGGCATTTGGCGAAGTCAGCCAGGGCCTGTCTCTCGGCACCATCGACTGCGCCGTAACAGGACCGAGTTCCGCCAACTCCGCTGGCTGGCCCGAAAGCGCAACACATGTCTATCCGCTCGCGCTCCAAGTCGCGGTGCAGGGTTACGCCATTACGCTCAACGCCTGGAACAAACTTACGCCTGACCAACAGACGAAACTCAAAGGCGCCATTGAGAAGTTGACGAATGATATCTGGGCCTACTCGAAGGAACTTTGGGACGACGGCATGCGCTGCAATGCCGGCCAAGATCCCTGCACGACGGGCAAGAAGTACAAGCTGACCACTGCCAGCGTGAAGCCCGCGGACGTCGAGTTTGGAAAGCAAGCCGTCGCTGAGATTTCCTTCCCCGCATGGGCCGAGGCCTGCGACAAGGCCAACCCTGGCTGCTCTGCTGCTTGGAAGGCAACCGTCGGACCGATCATCGGCATCAAGTAAACATCGTGGCGCCGGGTCGCAAACCGCCCGGCGCCAATTCAATATGTCTCAGATGCGGGGGGGGAGAGATCGATGCGGCGCCTCTGTCGGGTTTTGGCCATGACTTTCGGTTTCTCGCTGCTAGCGCTAGCGCTAGCCGTGGCAATCGAAACGATCATGCGCAAAGTCTTCAACAAATCGCTTCAAGGCGTCGATGAACTTGGCGGTTACATACTAGCCCTCACTGCAGCGTTGTCCTTCGCGATCGCGCTGCACGCCCGCACCCACATCCGTATTGATCTCATCCACGATCACTTGCCCCGCGCCTTGAGAGTGATCCTCAACATTCTAGCCGCGATATCACTCGCAGCCTGCGCCGTTGCCGCCGTGTACATGGCGTGGCTCGCCTTGATGGACACTATCCAGTTCAACGCCACGGCACAGACGCCATGGGCCACGCCTCTCAAATTTCCTCAGGCGGCGTGGATGTCGGCACTGGCGCTGTTTGCCGTTGTCGCCATAGTCGAGACATCAAAGGCAATGCTACTTCTGCTTAGCGGCAACGCTGGCCGGCTCGACCGAGAATACGGCCCACGCGGCACCAAGGAAGAACTCGACGAAGAGCTTGCTGACCTCAAAGCCCGTGGCGCCGCAGACGTCTCCCCGATTCCAGGGGCCCGGACATGAGCCTCGTTGCCATTGGGATCATCAGCTTCTTCGTCATGGTCGGGCTCATGCTGCTCGGCATGCCGATCGCCGCTGTGATGATGCTGCTCGGTTTAGTCGGCGGCATGAGCGCCTATGGCTGGGCGTTCTTCACGTCGTCGGCCTCTGTTGCCTGGGGCGTGATGAGCGAGAACAGCCTGACCGCCATCCCCCTGTTCGTGCTGCTCGGTGAGTTCCTGCTCCGCTCCGGCATGGCCGACCGCATGTACACCGTCTTCGCAGCCTGGCTGGGACGTCTGCCCGGCGGTCTCCTTCACACGAATATCGGCTGTTGCGCCCTCTTCGCGGCCACATCCGGCTCCTCCGTCGCCACAGCAGCCACAATCGGCACCGTCGCGCTACCGTCACTGCGCAAGAATGGCTATCCGATGCCGGCCTCGCTTGGCTCGCTCGCTGCCGGCGGCACGCTCGGCATCATGATCCCGCCGTCGATCAACTTCATTGTCTACGGATCGATGACCAACACGTCGGTCGGCAAGTTGTTCATAGCGGGCATTATCCCAGGTTTGATGCTGACCAGTTTGTTTATGGTCTGGATACTCGTGTCGAGTCTCCGCAGCAGCCAACCTCTACCCGTAATCGATGTGCCGTGGAGCGAGCGTATCCGGCTGCTTCGCTATCTGTTCGAGCCGCTCGCCGTCTTCGGCGTGGTCATGGGAACACTTTACGCCGGCATCGCAACGGCAACGGAAAGTGCCGCCCTGGGCCTTGTCGTCGCCTTCCTCCTCGTTGCTGTCCAAGGCAGGTTGAACTTTTCCTTGCTCGAGAATTGCTTCGTTTCAAGCGCCAAGACCACCGGTATGATCCTGCTGATCGTCCTCGGAGCTTTCGTGCTGAACTTGGCACTGAGCCTGACAGGGATTGGCGAAGCTCTCACCAAATGGGTCACCAGCTTCGGTCTCGGCCGCGTCCAACTCCTCGCGATTCTGATCGTGTTCTATCTCATCCTCGGGATGTTCATGGACACGCTATCCATGATGGTCGCCACCATTCCCCTCGCCTTTCCAGTCGTCAGTTCTGTCGGGGTCGATCCGATATGGTTCGGGGTATTCATCGTCCTCATGTGCGAACTCGGCCTCATCACCCCGCCTGTCGGCATGAACCTCTTCGTCGTGCACGGCATTAGGCCCGATACCGGACCCGTCTCCGACGTTATTCGCGGCGCCTTGCCTTATGCCATCATCATGATCCTGTTCGCCCTGTTGCTCATCGCGTTCCCACCGATCGCGACATGGCTCCCGATGTACATGCGCGGATAGATAAAATGACCGTCCTGACCAAACCAGTCCGTGTCGGTGTCGACATCGGCGGAACCTTCACGGATATACAGATCTTCGACGCAAGAACGGGAAGAGTGTCGGCTTACAAGCTGCCGACGACCCCGGAAGATCCGTCGATTGCTCTGGTCGAAGGTATCAAGGCGGCCGGCGAACGTTACGGCTTTGCACTGACCGATGTCGGTTATGTCCTCCACGGCACAACCATCGCAACCAATGCAGTGCTCGAGCGCAAGTTGCCGAACGCGGCCCTCGTCACGACAGCCGGCTTCGAAGATGTGCTTGAGATTGGCCGCCACAACCGTCGCGACGTCTATTCCGTTTGGCCTCGCCCCGTTCCTGCACTGGTCCCGCGCCAGAGGCGCTTCGGTCTAGTAGAGCGCATGACAGCGCGTGGTACTGCAGAAGTCACTCCAACTGCTGCGGGCATCGCCCAAGTTATAGAACGCCTCCGTACGGCAGAAATCTCGAGCGTGGCGATCTGCCTGCTTCACGCCTACGCCAACCCGGCACATGAACAGCAAATGGCGGCCGCGATTGTCGAAGCGCTTCCACACCTCACCGTGTCTTCCTCGTCCGATATAAGTCCTGAAATTCGCGAGTACGAACGGACCAGCACGACCGTATTGAACGCCCTGCTTCAGCCCGTCGTGCAAGGTTACATAGAAAAGCTCAACGCCCGTCTTGCCGCCGAGAGATTCGAACCTCAGCTCCTGCTTGTGCAATCGAACGGCAGCGTCTGCAGTCCGGCGACAGCAGCTCGGGAACCGGTACGCCTGTTGCTTTCTGGGCCGAGCGGCGGCGCCATGGCCGCGCTGTCACTCTCACGCACATTGAACCTGCCGAACGTTGTCGGCGTTGACATGGGTGGCACGAGTTACGACGTTTCGCTCGTACGCGATGACCGGATCGAGGTCGTGACACAAAGCGAAATTGACCGTCTGCCAGTGCGCGTGCCCATGGTCGAAATTCGCACGATCGGCGCTGGTGGCGGCTCGATCGCACGCGTCCTTCCCGGAAAGCAAATCAAGGTCGGCCCGGAAAGCGCGGGCGCTCGTCCAGGACCGGTTTGCTACAGCCGTGGCGGCACGAATCCTACTGTGACAGACGCAAATCTCGCGCTTGGCCGCCTCGACCCCAAATTCTTTCTGGGCGGTGCCATGCCACTGGACCTCGCGGCAGCCCGCGAAGCCATTGAACGGTACATCGCTACGCCGCTCGGCCTCGACTCTGACGCAGCAGCGGCTGGTATCCTTCGCATCACCAATACAAACCTCGCCGCCGCCATCCGCGTTACACTCTTTGAAAAGGGTCTCGATCCTCGTGACTTCACTTTGCTGAGCTTCGGCGGTGCCGGCTCCGTTCACGCCTGTGCCGTCGCCGAAGAACTCGGCATGCGCCGTATCGTGTTCCCCGTTGATGCCAGCACTCTTTCGGCCCGCGGCATCCTCGACGCCGACATCGCACACGCGTTTGCCCGCTCTGGTGTACGGCTTTTCGATATCGCCGCCCTGCCAACTCTCAATCAAACAATGCAGGACTTGCGCTCGGAAGCACAACGGCGTCTTGATGCCGACGGGATTCCAGCGCGCGATCGCTCCGAAATACTCGCCGTCGACCTTCGCTACAAAGGCCAAGCTTTTGAGATGACGGTGCCGTGGCAGGGTAGTCTCATTGACGAAGCAGCGCTCGCTTCAACCGCGAAGGCATTTCACGACGAACACGAGCGCCGATACTCCTACGCCAATCGCAACGACATCGTAGAACTCGTTACCGTGCGGTTGAACGCCATTGGCACCCTGCCGCGTGTCGCACCGAAGACCGAACCGATGGCGGCCTCTGGCCAACCGACCGGAACCCGACAAGTTTATACTGGAGAAGATTGGAACGTCGTCCCGGTTTGGCGGCGCGCCAACATCGGAAATGAGAGCATCGTTTCCGGCCCCTGCATCATTGAAGAAGACTACACCACCATCTATCTGACCGCCGGCTGGACAATGACCCGCGGTCGCGACGGCCACCTCGTGGCCGACGCCATCGGAGCATGACATGTCAATCCTGGACCCGATCGAACTCGAAGTCCTTCACAATGCCCTCACGGCGGCAGCTGCCGACATGGACGTCACCATGTGGCGAACGAGCCGCTCGACGATCGTGCGCGAGATGCTCGACTATTCGACGGCAATCTTCGACGCGAATGGATACAATGTCGCTCAATCCGCGCGAATTCCCCAGCATCTGAATTCGATGGGCTTCTGCCTGCGCTCGATCGTCGAGCGCTTCTTACCGGCTGAACAGTGGCACGACGGTGACGTCGTCATCACCAACGATCCCTATTGCGGCGGCCAGCATCTGCCCGACATCGTCGCCTTCCGTCCCGTTTTTCACGATGGCCGCCGCGTCGCCATTGTCGGCACGCTTTGTCATCACCTTGACGTCGGCGGCATGTCCCCCGGC
>JAPXTA010000022.1:0-36743 GCA_033812735.1 Hyphomicrobiaceae bacterium
GAGTACCACCGGGCGTGAACGTCTGATCCGCGGGCTTGGCGAATGTGATCGCCTGAGACGCCTTGCCGATCGCGAACGACTGCGAGACGTCCGTTGCTGCCGCGTAGTTCGCACTTCCGGCCTGAGACGCAGTCACCGAGCACGTTCCTGCCGCCACGACTGTGACGGTCGCACCATTGGCGCCGCCCGTGGTGCACACACCCGTCGTCGTAGACGCAAACGTCACCGGATTGCCCGAGGCACCGCCCGTCGCTGCAAGAGCAAGACTACCACCAGGCGAGAACGTCTGATCCGCGGGCTTGGCGAATGTGATCGCCTGAGACGCCTGATTGACCGTGACAGTGATCGCCGACGAGGTCCTTGTCTTGTAGTTTGTGTCGGCGGCCTTCGTTGCGGTGACCGAGCAAGTGCCCACACCTGTCGCCGTCAGCGTAGTACCGGACACGGTGCACAACCCCGACTCAATCGAGTAGCTAACCGCGCCTGTGCCATCGCCGCCAGACGTCGAGAGCACGCTTGTCTCGCCACCGAACGTAATCGAGGAAGGAGAAGCCGTCGCCGTCAGAAGCCGCTGACCCAATTGATCGATCGTGAAGGCCATGGCCACGGAAGAATTCTGGTCGCAAAAAAACTCTGTGAACCCGATGGGACAAACGAAGCACTGACTGTATAGCTTCCAGCGCTTTGGCCAGCAGGGATGGGAAGGTTCAAATCAAAATTAACAAGGCCATCTCTGTTTGTGGTCGCAACGAGCGGAGTCCCAACCGTGGTTCCGCCTTGGAGCAAGCTAAGCGTCAGGGTCCCTGTGCTGCCGCAACCAAGGTTACTAACCCAATTCACTTGAATGTATACGCCCAACCAGCTGGGAAAAGGGCTAAAGTACCCAGGTGTTGCGAACCCCATGTTCATGCTGCTGGCCTTAGCCGGCTGCGGCACCGTGGTGGCCGCACAAAAGACCAGTGCCGCCAAGCCAAGTAGACCCTTAAGAAGGCGCGCGGCATGAGCCACGCAGCCCTAAATGAGTAAACTCCGCGCCCCCGCACCGAATGTCCGGTCCGATCGTCGGGTTGATGAGGCACCAGTTCCCTGCCATTTCGCAACGTGTTGATTGTTCATATTCACCGCGGCGCGCCACCTCCGGTTCAAGCACGCTTCTCGCGTCTAACCGCAAAGCCAGCGGAGCCACTCGCTTTCGACGCCGGCAACAGTTCAGTGAACGCTGATTCATGCCATGATTCGCGGACGCCGAGCATTGCAAAAGCCACGTCCATAAATCGCCTGAGCGCGTAGATCGGCTGCAATTCGATGATGGTGTGCGCGTGGCCGCAGATCTGAGGGTGGCCAGAACCAGGAGCGGACGAACCTAGGCACCGACGATCAGACGGCGGATGCCTTTTGTGCACTGAGACCTTGGGCCGGCGCACAACACCCATGTTGCATCGAGAGCCAACGCATGGATCGGCGCGTGGCGTATTTACCGAACGTTAACCGCAAAGCACAGACCATCGTGTCGGCCGTTCCGCGTTGTCGTGCGTGTTGTGATCGCTGGCCATCGTCGATCTGCACGCAGCCCATTTCTCCAAATCAAAACGCGGCGCCGCACCTGCCCTCAGTTGATTGTTCGGCACCGCCCCGCTTGTACGCGTCGAATCCCGTGTTCAACGTCCCATAGCGTTACTTGGTTTTTAGCAGAGTTCTTTGGAAGCGTTTCGTATGGTTCCGCGCGACGCAACGCCCGCAGACGTGAAAATGTCCATACGAATTATCACCGGCGCACTCGTTCTGGCCTGCATGTTCGCCGCTACGATCTATCGTGCGGCGCATGCGCTCGACGCGAAAGCAATTTACAGCAATGGAGCTGACGGAGATCCGTGCGCACAGAACTGGAAGATCGAATCCAACGTCTCGCCGGCACCATGGGCTGATGTCAGATTTGACAATTTTTACCTACAATCAGCTACTGTTATGTCCAGCCAGTATGCTGGCGGGTCCTGGTTTCCCCGATCTGGGACGCAGCAGATACAGACAGAACAACCGATAACCAATCAGTCCTTGAATTTCGCTTTTCCCGATTGGTCGAACCAAAATCAACCTTGCTATCAATATGTAGAAATTATTAGCCAAAACGGCGCCAACGGCACCTACGCGAGTGACGATTTTATCGGAATCAGCTTCTACGCGAACGACTGGGCAACCTCTAATCGTTATCTTTATCAGTATGGTCTCAGTGGTGCTTCGAACACTAGCGTCATTAGAAACAGGATTGCGTTAGGTCCAAATGGGCTCACGATTGCGCCATATAACCTGTCGCAAGGCACGGTCGGCGTCGCATATAATCAGACGTTCACGGTCGTTCCATCGTTAGCCGGTCAGCCGTTTTCTGTATCCTCCGGCGGGCTCCCCCCAGGACTGGTATTGTCGCGACAGGGCGTGCTTTCGGGCACGCCATCGCAGGCAGGAGTGTTTAGCTTTACCGTTGTGTTCGGATATGGCTCGGGAGTGGCGCGGCAGAATTACGACCTGGTGGTTACCTCACCATCACCAATTGTACTTCCTCCAGCAATAGTTGGCGCATTTTACCAAGCACCGACAGGAAGCATCCTGTCGGGTCAGTTGCTGTCAGGCTCTCCACCTCCCGGGATGACTTATAATCCGTACAGATCTCTAATGGGCATTCCGACAACTGCTGGCACGTTCACCTTCACCATCAGCTACGGCTTGGGCTTAGGACAGGCCTTACAGGCTTATACGCTGACGGTGAATTCGGCTACGATCACCATTGATCCACCGGCATTGCCGAGCGGTACTGTTGGTTCGGCTTACCAAGCACGGATCACGGCGTCCGGCGGCTTGCCCCCTTACAACTATAGTTACGATGGCGCTCTTCCAAGCGGATTGCAGTTCGACACGCGGTCAGGAAATCTGTTCGGAACGCCGACTTCGGCAGGCAGCTACGATTTTGCCATCGACGTATTCGATAGTCAGAGCAGGGTTAAGGTTAGACGTTACTCTCTCGTCATCGGCAAAGTGAACCAGGCAGCACTGCTGCTGGTCGCGTCGCCCGAGACGATCGATTACAACGCTACCTCTACGCTTTCGTTGTCGGGCGGCTCTGGCACCGGCACTGTTAGCTATGCCGTTACGGCCGGAACGTCGGTGTGCTCTCTCTCTGGCACAACGCTGACCGGCATTGGCGTAGGCATCTGCACGGTGACGGTGACCAAAACAGGCGATTCCACGTATAATGAGGCGTCCGCGAGCGTTGACGTGACGGTCGGCAAATCTGCGCAAGCCGCGCTGTCCGCAAGTGCCACACCGTCCTCGATCGTGTTCGGAGGCACGTCTGCGTTGGCGACAAGCGGTGGCGCAGGCAGTGGCGAAGTTTCTTACGCGCTGGTCGCTGGCAATGCGTTTTGCTCCATTTCAGGCTCTACCTTGACAGCCACGGGCACCGGGACTTGCACGGTTCAGGCAACAAAATCCGGCGACGCCGACTACGGGCATGCGACCGCCACCGTGAACGTGACGGTCGGCAAAGCCGATCAAGTGGCGCTGGCAGTAGCCGCATCTCCCAACACGATCAATTATGGCGCGACCTCCGCGCTTTCGACTTCGGGCGGGTCGGGCACGGGCGCGCTGACCTATGCCGTGACGTCAGGCGCAGACGTCTGTTCGATTTCCGGTTCGGTATTGACTGGCACAGGCGTTGGAACCTGCACGGTCACCACAACCAAGGCCAACGACCCCAACTACAATCAAGCCTCGGCAACGATCACGGTAACCGTCAACAAGGCGACTGAAGCGGCGTTGGTCGCCACCGCCTTGCCTGAGACGATCGACTACCAAGCAACATCAGCGCTATCGACGTCGGGCGGCTCTGGCAGCGGCGCTGTCAGCTTCGCCGTGACGTCCGGATCGTCGGTCTGTTCGGTGTCGGGTACGACCCTGACAGGCACGGGCATCGGTGTCTGCACCGTCTCGGCAACCAAGCTTGCCGATGCGCACTACACTCAGTCGACGGCGACCGTGGATGTCAGTGTCGGCAAGGCGCCGCAGGCGACGCTCAGCGTCAGTGCATCGCCGGCGTCCATCGCGTTCGGTGGCGCATCGCACCTTGCCACCAGCGGCGGATCAGGAACTGGATCTGTCACCTACGCGGTGATCGCCGGACAGCAGGTCTGTTCCATCTCGGGTGCGACGCTTACGGGCACCGGCGTTGGCACGTGTCAGGTGCGGGCAACCAAAGCCGGCAACATCGATTACGGTCACGCGACGGCGCTCGTGAGCGTTGCTGTCGGAAAGGCAACGCAGGCGCCGTTGAGCATCTCGTCCTCGCCCGCGACGATTGCCTTCAACGGCACAGCCCAACTTGCGACGAGTGGCGGGTCTGGCGGCGGCGCCGTCACATTCGCTTTGACGTCCGGCGCGTCAAACTGCACGATCGCAGGCTCGACGTTACACAGCATCGGCGTTGGCAGTTGCATGATAACGGCGATCAAGGCTGCCGATGCCGACTATTTTCAGGCCATCGCGAACACGACCGTAACTGTCGCCAAGGCCGAGCAGTCAGGCATCACAGCCTTTGCGTCGCCCGAGGCCATCGACTTCAACGGCGTTGCCGTGCTGTCGTCGTCCGGCGGCTCGGGCACGGGCGCCGTGACGTACGCGATCGTGTCGGGCTCGTCGGTCTGCGCATTGTCGGGGGCGACACTGACGGGCATCGGCACCGGGCTCTGTAAGATTAAAGCAACCAAGGCCAGCGATGCCGACTACAATGCCTCAACGACGGTCGTCGATGTCAGCGTCGGCAAGGCTCGTCAGGCGGCCCTCACCGCCAGTGCATCGCCGTCAACCATTGATTTCGGCGGCATATCGCAGCTCGCCGCCAGCGGCGGGTCCGGAACCGGCGCGGTGACTTATGCGGTGGTCGCGGGACAGACGTTCTGTTCGATCTCGGGCACGTCACTGAAAGGCACGAACCCCGGGACGTGCCGCGTGCGCGCAACCAAAGCAGACGACATCGACTACGGCATTGCGACGGCGCTCGTCAATGTGAGGGTCGGTCGGGCGACACAGGCACCGCTGGCGATCACTGCAACCCCTTCTGTCATTACGTTCAACGGCACGTCTCAGCTTGCAACGGTCGGCGGATCCGGCGGCGGCGCGGTTACTTACGCCGTGACCTCAGGCGCTTCATTCTGTTCGATCTCCGGCGCCGTGCTTCGTGGGATCGGGATCGGCAGCTGCTTGGTCACCGCAACAAAAACCGGTGGCGCCGACTACGACACTGTCACCGCAAATGCCCAGGTGACCGTCAAAGACATCGAGACGTCGGTATCGCTTTCCGCCAGCGCGGAAACGGTGCGGCAGGGCGAGCCGGTCGCATTCAAAGCAACAGTATCGCCTGCTCCGACCAGCGGCACGGTCACCTTTACCGTGAACGGGACCCCCGGATCGTGCGGCGCAGTTGACCTGACACATGGCGTGGCGACGTGCTCAATGCGGTTTACAACACCTGGCGTTCAGTTGGTCGTTGCACGGTATGCCGGCGCAGTTGGCTACTCGGCATCCCACTCCAATACGTCGACAGTCTCTGTCGATAACAGCGTCAGGCGCACTGTCAACGCCATTGGCAAATTCATGGGGCAACGCGCAAATGCGATCATGACAAATCAGTTTGATGGCAGCCGCCAGATCGACCGGTTGATGGAGGCCGATCAAGCCGGGATATCATCCAATGGCGGCACGCAGCAGACAGGTTTCGCATCTCGGTCGCGTCTCGGGCCGCCAGGCGCCAGCACATCCCGTGTCGGCGATGGCCTGACGTCGGGCGACATGACGGCGATGCGCATGGGAGCAACGGGTAGTGGCAGGTATGCTTCCCCGGTGCTCGGCGGCATGCTGGGCCGCCGCTCTGACGACATGGGCTGGCTCTCGGATAACCAAAGCGCCGGCCAGAGCGAAGGCAGCACATCGTTCTCGCTCGGTGGCCCAGCCAACGTCACGGGCTCTTTCGTTGGTGACCTGAAATTCTCATTCTCAAGCAGTTTGCGCCAAGCGTTGCGGTTCGGGCAGCAGCGTCAGCGCCAGAAGCGTGACGCCACGATGGAAAGTCTCGGCTTTGGTGCGGATGCTGCAGTTGATCAACGCCCCGTGTTCATGGCGTACGATCTCTGGATCGAAGGCAAGTATGGCGAATTCACTGGCACGGGGCGCGAAGATGGCCACTTCGGCCTGGTGACGATCGGCGCCGATTACGTGTTCAATCGCTCCTTCATCGCCGGAGTTTTCATTCAGTATGACACGATGGGCCAGACGGGAGACAACGGCAGCAAAGTCAACGGCAACGGCTGGATGGCTGGCCCCTATGCGACACTCAGGCTATCGGAAAATCTCTTCTGGCAGAGTCGCGTTGCATGGGGACGTTCGTCGAACAACGTCAGTCCGTATGGCACCTACTCGGATAGTTTCGACACCACGCGTTGGCTCGCATCAACCGCGCTCGTCGGACGCTATCAGTATGACAACTGGACGATATCTCCAGAAGCGACGCTGACCTACTTCGAGGATAAGAGTGGCAGCTTCTCAGACTCCTTCGGCATGCCGATCCCCGGCGTCAAAACCAGCCTCGGCCAATTCAAGACCGGTCCGTCCATCAGTTACAGCTATGTGGTGCGCGAAGACTTGCGCATTGAGCCGCGTCTTGCCGCCCAACTGATCTGGAACTTCGACAACAGCACTCATGCAGCAGGCTTCGGCAATTTGGGGGACGAGGCCGTTGGCCCCACCGGCGCGCGCGGCCGCATCGAGGGTGGCTTGCGGGCGCAAGCGGCATCAGGCACGTCGCTTGATCTTTCCGCTTCCTACGATGGTATCGGAGCCAGCGGCTACAGTGCGATGACAGGCCGCGCAGCACTGAACATTCCATTCAATTAAGACGGCGTACCGCAGACGTTGGGCGCAGCGAGGCAATGGGCGGCAAGCAGGGATCAGAATATGAGGACGTCGTGCAGCCTCGATCGTCGATTGGTGTTAGTCAGCTTACACTAGCAAAGGGAAAGGAAGGTGGAGCCGTTCGGCCGCAAAACGCCGATCTTAGGAACGGCACCTTAAGTCTGTTTATGCCCCTCCTCGCCGAGGAGAACTGAAATGGACCCGACGGTTAGGATGCCGAACGGCCCTCAAGGTAAGCGTGTTGCTGTGCACAACGTGATCAACTGCACGTCCTGCAAATTTGCATCGTGAGCGTTGAACCTCGGCACTGAGTCAGCATTGGGTCAGACACGTCGGCTAGTAACCATGTCACGGAAGAATTGACCCGAATCCGGTCGTCGCGCCAATCGGATGGCCCAGCATCGGCGCATGGTTGTCTGTCTCTCTAGCAAGGAGACAGACCATGGAACAGGATCATGCATCTTCAATCGTCAAGGCAGCTCGCGTGCCGTAGAACAAAGGGAAGCTCGTCGGCGCAAAGCCGCCGCTGAGACCGAGCCACGTCTGGTCGATCCGAACCAAGCTCCAGATCGAGGACAAGAAGCGCGACCTTGCCCTTTTCAATCTCGCTATCGATAGCAAGCTGCGCGGTTGTGATGTCGTCGCCGTCCGTGTCGACGACGTCGCACAGAGCGGCTACTCCATGGATCGCGCAACGATCCTCCAGAAGAAGACCGGGCGGCCGGCGCGATTCGAATTGACCGACCAGACTCGCCAGGCAATTGACGAGTACCTGCGTTTGACCGGGCGCAATCCGGGCCAGTTCCTCTTCGCCGGTCGCGGCAACAAAGGCGGTTTAACCACACGGCAGTATGCGCGGCTTGTGCAGGAATGGGTGGCGAGCATCGGCCTCGATCCAACGAAGTTCGGCACGCACTCGCTGCGTCGCACGAAGGCGGTGCTCATCTATCGGCGAACGGGGAATCTTCGGGCGGTCCAGCTATTGCTCGGGCACTCGAAAATCGAAAGCACCGTAAGGTATCTCGGCATCGAGGTCGACGATGCGATCGGGATCGCCGAGAAGATCGACATCCGATCCCCTGGCGCGATCCACCTTGGACCGGACATTGCCGGCGGCGTTTGATGCGTCGCCGATTGCGATCCTGTCAATTTCCTCTTCTGTATACGAGCGTCGATCTAGCGCGTTCGCGGTCCTTCGAAAGCCGATATAAAAGGCAATTCGAGGTCGTAAGGGACCCCGGGCCAAGTCAGTTTGGGATTGTCGCGCGCGCGCCCTTACTGCACAGCGTGCCCGCTTAGTGGGTTTGGGAGCCCTAAATATCTGCTTCTTCAGTCTCGTCGCTGTCCCCTCGGCTCCACCACCCACCCTCCGCACCCCTTGAATCACTGAGATTTTTCGGCGGAATTTCCAGCCCTCTTGGACGGGTTAACGGATCGCGGTCCGTGCTTGTGGCTGAATGCCGCTTCATCGCCGACTGCAGCAGAGTCATTTACAATGCGAAAAGAGTTGGTGCTCTAGCGAATAAAGGCCGCGCGTGCAGGCCTTGACTGTTTCTAGACGAAGCAGGTCCATGGCGGCAATCACGGCAGCCTCGTCGCAACCCTCAACGATGATCGCTCCACTAGGGGCTGCGAGAATATCCGTTCGGGTGCGGCTTTCGGCGGTACGCTCTCCTGACGCTTCCAAGTTCGTAACACAGAGGCGAATACGGGAAACGCGCGCCAACGTGGCTGCGGTTTTCAGATCTTGGGATTGGGATGCGGCAGCACGACATGCCTCAAGCCCCAACGGTGAGCCGTCGAAGCGAATGGTGCCGGCAAAGCCGCCAAAGCCAGACCCGAAATCCGCAATCGTTGCCGTGAGCGCACGTGACGTATTACGGAAGTGCGATGTAGCACTTTTTGTCCAAGGCGTTGGAGCGTTCAGCCGCTGGAGATATGGCGCGCTGGTAGCAATATCTGCGCTCTCCGTCTCATAGAGCGTTAGAAATTCAGGCTTCGTTTCCGGACTTGTTGCGATGTAGCGGCTGCCGCGAAGGAAGCCCGGAACACTTAACCGTTCCGGGATATGTTCGTTCAGGTGCCATGCGTAGAACTCGTCGCGGCCCTCAGGCGCGATGTCGTTCCAGATAATGATCGCGCCGTGCTTTGCGGGCAGCATGCCGAGAGCCTCGTCTAAATCAATAAGTTGCCCGCCCGCCCGACAGATCGAACGTGGCACCGGTAGAGAACGTGCATTCGTCGGAGGCTAAGAAGGCAACCATTGCGGCGATCTCGTCGACCTCGATGAAGCGGCCAAGTGGAATTCGCGACACGATGTCCGCGCGCCGTGCTGGCGTTATCTCTTGTGCCATATCCGTTTCTGCCGCCGCCGGCGTAACGCAATTGACCATGATGCCATCGGGCGCGAGTTCCTTGCCCAGGATCTTCGTAAGCGCGATGACGCCAGCCTTTGACACACCGTATGCCCCAGAGTGGGCGAGGCCTTCCTTGCCTTGTATCGACGAGATGTTGACGATCCGGCCTCTCGGCGCACCTGCGTACGCGCGCATGAGCGGAACGACCGCGCGGCATACGAGATGCATCCCGATCAGGTTCACATTGATGACGCGTGCGAAATCGACAGGAGACTGCTCCCAGAGAGGCGCTACGGGACCGAGTATACCGGCGTTATTGACGAGGATGTCGATTCGACCGAACGCCTTCGATGTGGCAGTTACCGCGCGCTCGACAGCCCCTTCATCGGATACGTCTACAGCAACACCGAGATGATCGCCGCCGAGGTCGAGAACAGCATCATTTGCGCGCTGACCATCGACGTCCCAGATAGCGACGCGACATCCCCCTGCGGCCAGGCGCTTCGCAATCGCAAACCCGATACCGCGCGCGCCTCCCGTGACGACCGCATGGCGGCCGGCGAAGCGCGGCGCGGTATCGGGATGTTGAGCGCTCATTTCGGCAGGTGCGCGTTGGTGTAGAACGCGTCGGCCTTCAGGTCGGTTTTCAGTTCCTGATAGTCCTTCATCAGGTCCAGTGTCATCTGCCAGTCGCCCGGTTGCATCTGACCGATCGGGGCGGTCGGCGCAGAACGTGACCGAACCAGCTTCAGGCCTGCGAGCAATTGCTTCATGGCCATATCCTTATCCATGTCGGGCTTGACCTTCACGCCTGCGGCAATCGCCGCAGCTGGATCCTTCTCTGCCTCGGCAAACGCCTTCTGAGTCGCGCGGATAAAGCCCTCGACAAGTTTCGGCTTGTCTTTCAGTGTGTCGTTGTGAACGTGAATCGCGAGGCCCATCGTGTTCACGCCATAGTCGGCATAGTTGAGCACCGTCGTCTTGAGGCCGCGCTGCTCGAGGACGAAAACTTGATTCTCGGAACCGCCGAGCATCGCGTCCGCCTTCTTCTCCAATGTCGCAACCAGCTTCGTCGCACCGTCGACCCTGAGGAAATTCACCTTCGATTCGTCTAGCTTGTTGGCCTTTATTAGCGCCGGCATGATCACTAGGCCCGCCTCTCCCGCTGTGGCGGCGATCGTCTTTCCTTCAAGATCCTTGACAGTTTTGATGTTCGCATCCTCGCGGGCAATGACGGCAAACGGCGTCGTGTTCATGATGCCCATCACGGCTTTGATGGGCGCGCCCTTGGTGATCCCGTTGATGATGCTGGCGCCATCTGAAAGGCCAAAAGTGTCACCTTTCGCACCGATAACCTGCACCGCGGCGCCAGATCCCTTGCCTTCGCCGACTTCGAGGTCAATGCCCTCGGCCTTGTAGTACCCACGCTCGACACCCAGGTGGAACGGCGAATGAAAACCGTAGATCAGCCAGTTCAAGCGCAAAGTCGCCTTCTCCTGGGCGCTAGCCGATCCGGCCAGGGCGACCAGAACTGAGAATGCTAGGATTGGCAGCCGCTTCATCGTTTCTCTCCTGTTTGTATTGTTCTTAAATTGCAGGTGCAGTGTCGCCCTTGGCACGCTGCGAGACATGCCAAGGAATGACCCATCGCTCGACGAGTTCGACCAATGCGTAGAGTGCGAAGCCGAGGGCGGTAAGAACGAAGATCGCGCCGAATGCCATCGTGGTGTTGAGATTTCCGTTCGCCTCGAGGAGCATATTGCCAAGACCTCGATCCGAGGCGACGAACTCCGCGACAACAGCAGCGGTAGCAGACAGCGCCGCGGCTACCTTGATACCAGTGAACAGTGTTGGCAACGCGTGCGGAAGCTCAACCTTCGCAAACGTGCGCCATCTGCTCGCACCAGTTGTCCGCGCAAGATCGAGAATATCGGGATCGACCGAACGAAATGCCGTGATCGCGGAGACAACGACCGGAAAGAACGACAAAAGGAAGACCAGCAGAACTTTCGGAAAGAGACCGAAGCCGAACCATATGATGAACAGGGGAGCGACAGCGATTTTCGGAACGATCTGGAAGAAGACCAGTAGCGGATAGAGCGTCTGTTCCATGGTTCGCGAGAACGCGACAAGGAGCGCCAGCCCCACCCCGATGACGACGGCCGCGACGAAGCCGAGCAGCATCGGGCGCAGCGTATAGTCGGCGGCAACAAGATAGCGCGACTGCCGGTTCCAGATCTCCGACAGAATATCGCTCGGCGCAGGTAGGATGTACGGCTTGATGCCTGCGACTACGACCAAGACCTGCCACACAATGAGAAAGGCCGCGACGGCCGCAGCGGTGCGAAGGGCCGGTCCGAACTCCCATGACTTGCCATTGGCCGACATCGCTGGAACGTCTTTCCCTGGTTCTCATTCACGTTGACGCGACTAAGCGCGTGGGTAAGGTGTGATGAGCTTAATGGAACAGTGTCCCATCAAGATGAGGGTCGTCAAGTCTCAGCTGTCGCATAGCCTCGGGGTCCTCGCGCTGCTCGCGGAGGCCGGACGAGGGGCGCGTGTCACTGTTCTCGCCGAGCGCCTCGAAGCACCGAAGAGCAGCGTTCAACGGCTTCTGCAGCAATTGATAGACGAGGGATGGGTCGAGCAGGATGCCGACTCAGGGCTTTATCGGCTCACGTTTCGAATAGCCGCTCTCGGCCAGCGATATCTGCAAGCCGTCGGTATGGCGGATGCGAGTGAAGCCATTCTGATGGCCCTCGCGCGGCAGACGCGCGAACTAGCGCGCCTCACGATCGTCGACCGTGATCGCCTTGTATGGATTGGCTCGGCCCAAGGCGCGCCCGCCGGGCTGATGTATCAGCCGCCGATGGACGGTCGCATCATCAGCTATGCAACCGCGAACGGCAAAGCTTGGCTGGCGACGCTGCCCGACGACGAGGTCGAGAAAATTGTGGCCCGCGAGGGGCTTGGATCTCGGCCTGCCCGCGCGAACACCGGCCCGAATGCGCATAAGACATTGGCGTCGCTGAAGCGCGATCTAGCGGCTATCCGCGAGCGCGGCTACGCAACAGCCGATGAGGAGGCCGAACCGGGAGTGGCCGCGCTGGCGGTAGCGATACGGGACCCGAAGACAGGCGTTGCGATCGGCACGACAAGTGTTGCAGGTCCGCTCGTGCGGATACCCAGGCGACGGCACGCTGACCTGGCACGCGAGGTCATGTTTGCCGCGAACGAACTTGGGCGTATATGGCCGGCCAGCACTGGCGCTGCCCGACTTATGACGGCCAAGCGAGCACGAAGGGCGAGCGCATGAGCGCGATCAGGATAGACCGCGTCGGCAAAGTGTTCGACAGCAGCGCCGGAACCGTCGTCGCCCTGGAAGGGATCGATCTCGATATCTCGGCAGGAGAGTTCGTTGCTGTGGTCGGTCCATCCGGTTGCGGCAAGTCGACTCTGTTGCGCCTCGTTGCCGGTTTGATTCCAGTCAGCTCAGGATCAATTTCGGTTCTGGGGAAGCCGGTTCACCGCCCGCTCAATGATGTGGGCATCGTGTTTCAGCAACCGGTTCTGCTCGATTGGCGCGACGTCATCGGCAACGTGTTGTTCCAGATCGATATGCGCGGGTTGGATGTCGAAGCCTACCGTCCGCGCGCAATGAAACTCCTGGAGCAGGTGGGGCTTGCCGATTTCGCCGGCCGACGCCCCTACGAGCTCTCCGGCGGCATGAAGCAACGCGCATCGATTGCGAGGGCGCTTGTTCACGAGCCGCCGCTATTGATGATGGACGAGCCCTTTGGGGCCCTTGACGCTTTGACGCGCGAGCAGATGCGCCTCGATCTCGAGCAGCTCTGGCTGTCCACACGCAAGACCGTGGTATTCATCACGCACTCCGTGGACGAGGCGGTCCTGCTAGCAGATCGCATCGTGGTCATGTCGCCGCGCCCCGGGCGCATCGAACGGATTATCAACGTCGACATGCCACGCCCGCGAGGTTTCGACGGCCGAAAACAACTGCGCTTCCACGAAATCAGTGACGAGATCACCGAGATCTTCCTGGCGCGCGGGATCTTGCAGCGCTGACGCCAACAATCTTCTGCCCAGTCACGCACCGACCGAAGTGCCCGAGTGTCGAGGGCGCGATCGTTGGTCGCACCGGCGCGAGCCAGCAGAAACGGCAATTCGCACGCCCTCTAGGCAGTCCGTCGGCAGACTGCATGAGCCGAAAGACGAGCAGCCGTGCGCACGCGCAACACCACGTGACAATGCCGTGACATCTCTGGCAGTGTCCCTGCCGCAACGTGCCACGGAGCTGTAATGACATGATCCACCCCTCGCCGGCTGGCGAAAGCCTCAATGCAAAGGCACCCGCCCCAGTGCGGATCGTCCTCGATGCCTTGGATCGCTTGTCACGCCTGGACGGCTGGCTCGGCGCTCTCTGCCTGGTGCTGCTGACGTCGCTGATGCTCACAGAAGTCGTCCTGCGAGCAGCATCGAATGTCATTCCGTGGATCCCCCATTCCATTCCGGTCGCCTGGGAATGGTCGTCCTACCTCATGGCAGCGACGTTCACCTTCGGCGCCGCGATGACATTGCGCGCCGGCGGCCACATCCGGGTAACGCTGCTGCTGGCGCGGGCGTCACCAGGGTCCAAACGTTTGCTTGAGTTGTTCGCGGCGCTCGTCGGCTTCGTGTTCACGGCGTTCCTCGCCTACGCGATGGTACGCTTTACGATGACATCCATTGAACGCGGACAGACATCGATCTCGAGCGGCACGCCGCTCTGGCCTCCACAGGCGGTTGTAACGTTCGGCATATTTCTCCTCGCCTCGCAATTCTTGGCGCGGCTGCTCCAAGCCATCTACGGCCTCCCTCTCGAAGATCCGCGCATGCGGGTTGGCAATGTGGCGGAGTGAAATCTGATCATGCTGACCGTTGTCACAACCATGTTCGCGACGTTGTTTGGCCTCTTGGCCGGCGGCGTTTGGATCGGCATCACGCTGGCCATTACCGGCACGATCCTCCTCGCGCTCTTCCGCAACATTCCGCTCGACAAGCTGCTCGCGCAGTACACCTGGAATATATTGACGACGCAGGAACTGCTGGCACTGCCGCTCTTCATCGTCATGGGCGAATTGCTGTTTCGCACGCGCCTTTCGCAGGCGTTGTTCACCGGCCTCGCACCATGGGCAGGCTTGCTGCCCGGGCGGTTGCTGCACGTCAACGTGCTCGGCTGCTCGATCTTCGCAGCGATTTCCGGCTCCTCCGCCGCAACCACGCAGGTCGTCGGCCGTATGGCGCTGAGCGAGCTGACCCGGCGCGGCTATTCGAAGGATATCGCGATCGGTTCGCTCGCGGGCGCCGGCACGCTCGGCTTCCTCATTCCGCCGTCGAACATCATGATCATTTACGGCGTCCTCGGCGACGTCTCGATCTTGAAACTGTTCACGGCAGGATTCATCCCCGGCATGCTGCTCGCTCTCAGCTTCATGGCCTGGATCATGATCCACACCACCTTGAAGCCCGCGCTGGTCCCGCCGTCGGAACAAGCATTGGCGCAAGTCTCTTGGAAGGATCGGTTCCTGGCATTGAAGGATCTCGCCCCAGCGATGTTCCTGATCGTCTGCGTGCTAGGTTCGATGTATCTCGGGTTTGCGACGCCGTCGGAGGCAGCTGCAGTCGGCGTGCTCGGCGCCATCATCGTTACCGCCGTCCAGGGCTCCCTGACGCAGCAAGCGATGCGTGATGTCGCGATCGGATCGGTCCTCACGTGCTCGATGATTGCAATGATCCTGCTCGGCGCAGCGATCCTTGGTAACGCAGCAGCGTTTCTCGGAATCCCGAAGGCGATCGCCGACTGGGTGCTGAGCTTCAATCTATCGCCGTTCTGGCTGATGATGGCGTTGATCGTGTTTTACATCATCCTCGGCTGCTTCCTCGACGGCTTCTCCATGATCGTCATGACCTTGCCGATCGTGCTGCCGATTGTGAAGGGAGCCGGCTTCGATCCCATTTGGTTCGGCATCTTCCTGGTGCTTGTCGTCGAGATGGCGCAGATCACGCCGCCTGTTGGCTTCAACCTGTTCGTAATCCAAGGTCTGACGGACGACTCGCTCGGTTACATCGCAAAAGTAACACTCCCCTACCTGATCATCATGATCCTCTTCACAATGATGATCGTGGCATTCCCGGATATCGTTCTGTGGCTGCCACGCGTGCTCGGCGGCTGATCAGAAACAAAACGGGCGCCTCCAGGAGAGGCGCCCGTCGTCTGTTCCAACAGTATCGAGTTATCGCTTCATCTCGGCGAGATAAGCTTTCATCGGCCCCTCGGCGCCCGGCGTACGCTTCAGGAAGTCCGCGAGAATGCCGGACGTGCGGGTGCGCAAATCCTTCATCATTGCATCCGGAATCTGCACGACTTCCATCCCACCCTGCTTGAGACGTGCGAGGCTGTCGCTGTCTGCCTTCTGGGATACCGCCCAGAAATCAGGCTCCATCTTCTTCGCGAGACCCTCGATTGCCCTCTGCTGATCGGGCGTCAGCTTCTTCCAGGCATCGAGATTGACCGTAACCATCTGCGAACCCCAGATGTGGTTCGTCGTGTAGATGTACTTCAGGAATTCCCAGAATTTGCCGTCGACACCCGAGACCGATGACGTCGACACACCTGAAACGGCACCCGAAGCCAGCGCCGGCACGGTTTCACCCCAGGGGATGAGCACCGGCGCCATGCCGATGGCAGTCAGCATGTCGGACGCGCCCTTGTCCGGCACGCGGACCTTGGTGGCCTTGAGCGCCTCGAGATTGTCGGCCTTGACCTTGAGATGCAGATACTGAGTGGGCCAGGGGACCATGTAGAGGACCTTCTGGTTGTGCTTCTCAGACGCGATCTTTTCGTAGATCGGACGGATGTGCTTGTGCAGCACCTTGAGTTCGTCGGGATTGCCAACGAGGAATGGAACGCTCTCCATGCCCAGAAGCGGCTCGTCGCCGATCTGCTGGTAGCTAAGAATGTCGGCCATCGGCACGAGACCGTCACGAACGGAACGTAAATGCTCGGGCCCCTTGAAGCCAAGCTGCCCGCCCGCTTTCACGTTGATTTTGACCGCCCCGTTCGTTGCTTTGCCGACTTCTTCCGCGAACTTCTTTGCGTTCTCGGTGTGGAAGTTCCCCTCGGGCCAGACCGTTGAAAGATCCCAAACCGTTTGCGCGGCAGCGGGAGTTGAAGAGATCAATGCAGCGGTACAGATGGCGGCTGCGCACGAAAACAGACGTCGGCTAAGCACGGTGGCTCTCCTTATGGCACGGAACGACGGGGCACTGTTCTATGCCAACAGCCGCAACGCAAGAGGCTGATTTGCCTGCCACGCCAGCGTTTCGGTCAGAAAGCCATCATTCGGTCCGGTAGGCCTGTCCCCGACGAACACCAGCGGTGGTTGTCGATATGCAAGCGATGCGGCTGAAGCGCCTGGTTCAGGCGCCGTCCTTTGGCGCCAGCGAGGCCACGACCTTTGCGAGCGCCTCCTCGATCGAGCCGCTGTCGACCTTGTCCTTGTGCATAGCAGCGGCAGCCCCCGCTCTCGTCAGTTCGGCAGCCCGTCTTGGAGTCAATAGCCCGCTGACGATGACGATCGGACCGTCGTAACCGCATCGCCGAAGGAATGGGATCGTCAGCGACGCGTTGTCTTTTGGCGGCAAATGATCATCGAGAAAAATCAAATCGGGCTTGCGCTCGATAACGCAATCGAGGGCACTCCCGAGTGTCGTCGCTCGCCGCACTTCCAAATCATAGCCGAACATCGCGCGCAATGTCGCGCGCATGCGATCAGCGTCCATCGTCTCGTCTTCGACGATAAGGATATCCTTGAACGCAATGTTCGTGCGCAGTCGAGCCTTTGTGAGCTCGCTTTTCTGCGCCAGAAAACGGCTTCCCGTGCCTCGCGTATCCCGAGCCATTGAAGTTCCCTTTGCCATTGGTCATCGTGCCAATGGCGCAACGCATCTGCGGCCGACCGCACATACCCAAACCGTGGTGAGCGATGTGGTCCGGAATGGCCGCAGGCGTCAAGCCTGTTTCAACGTTATGCGAAAACTGACATTCCAATAACGCCGTTATTTGGCGATATACCGGGGCCACCGAACGAGGAACTCGGTACCCCGCCTCTGGCTGGGATCAGACCGGACTTGAATGCGTCCGCCGACGGTCTCGATCGTTCGCCGCACGAGCGCCAAACCGATGCCGCTGCTCTCAGCCGATGGCTCGTTCGATATCCGCCGAAACGGTTCGAAGATCGCTTGATGCCAATCGCCCGGTATCCCTGGACCGTCGTCCGCGACACTCACCGTCAGAACATGATCGTCCATGGCTGCACTGATGAGGACTGTGCCATCCGGCCTATCGTGATGTTTGACGGCGTTTTCGATCAGGTTCCGCAACACCAGATCAAGCGGCACGAGTGTCGTTTGCAAGATCGGCCAATCGCCGTCCCGGCGAATGACAAAACCCGCGGGCGCCCCCACAGACGACGCAATTTCGTCGATCAGGGCCGCGGTATCTACCGTCTCGACGGCGTCGGCTTCGCGCCCGATACGGGAGTATTCCAAGAGCCCAACGAGCATGTTGGACATGCGTTGCACCTGCCCCTTCACACCCTCGAGCGCCTGACGCGCCCCATGGGCGTCGACGCGCTTGCGCGATAGTGAGTCCTGCACGTCGCCGACGAGATAGCGCAGTGCGCGCAGCGGGGCCTTGAGGTCGTGCGAGATCACATACGCAAACTCTTCGAGCCGCCCATTGATCCGTTGAAGTTCTGCGTCGGCAATCCGCCGCTTCCTGATCTCGTCCTCGAGCACCAGATCTCGAATGTCTTCCGATAGCACCCGCCCGAGCAGCACCAAGAAGCCACGCCCCCCAGTGCACCGGCAAACGCTGACGTTGACCCGCAATGGCGCGGCACCGTCTCCGCCGACAAAGCCGACGTTGGGAATATTCAAAACATCACCCCCGCTGGAAGAAAGCGAAAGGATGCGCGGCTCCTGACCGATCAGGACGAGGATACTGGCACTGACCGGTTCGCCGACCCGAACAAAGTGAGACAGAGAACCAAGCTTGTGCGTGACCACCAATTGGTCGTCGAGCCAGGCGAGTGCGAAAAGGTCTCGCCCAGCCAGTTGGGCACAAGCCGCTGCCAGCATGGCCGCATCCGGCCCACCCGCATCGATTGGCAGAGGGTCAGACATCGCGGCGCAAAATGGCGTTTGCAGTATCGCGGAACGCGGCTTCCACATTGTCGCCCGTCTTGGCGCTGGTGAGCATGATGGGCAGTCCGGTGTCGGCCAACCGCGGCGGCAGGGCCAGATGCCCGCTCTCAGTTAGAAGGTCGGACTTATTCAGCACAAACACCACGTGCCGGCCCGGATACTGCGCGGAAAATCCAGCCTCGAGTTCGCTCATCGTCTCGACGGTCTCTGGCCGCGTGATATCGCCGACGATGAGCGCCGCCGAAGTGCCTTGCATATAAATATCATGGCGGAAAATGTTCGTGCCGACATTCCCGTCGGTGTCCCATATGACGAGCGGCATCGTATCGCCGCCATCGGCACCAACACCCGAAAGCTGAAACGTGTAGAGGTCGAAGCCCAGCGTACCCTTGTAAGTGCCTTCAAAGCGATTGAGCACAAGCCGCCGGATCAGCGACGTCTTTCCGACACCGATCTCACCGAGCAGCATGATTTTCTTGGGCGCGCTCATCGAGCGGTCGGCTCCCCGTCGAACACGATCTCGAATTCGACACGGCGGTTCGGCGTGCCTGCGCCGGTAACACGCGCGATGTCGGGACCAGCGGCACGGCCAACGGTAACAAGGCGCTCACGAGAAACACCCCGCTCGACCAGAAGGGCCGCGACGCGCTCCGCTCGAGACAGTGACAGAACCGAGTTGTTGACGGTCGGCCCTGTCCGCTCATCCGTGTACCCGACAATGCGCAACTTCACGTCTGTCTTGCCAAGCAGCTCCGCGATACGTTGCACGACGCCGTCGGCTGCAGCTGCGTTGTTGAGATCCGTGGCATTTTCGAAGAACACCGCATTGGCGCGGATATACGCCTGCAACTCGTCGCGCGGCGTAACCGGCAGCCTGATGCCGTCGATCCTTTGCTTGATCGCCGCGATCTCACGATTGAAATCGGCCTGCGATGTAAGGCCGCTCACCTGCTGGCGGAGCGCCATGAGATCGCGAGCGATAGGGGTCATCTGCGCTGCTTGATCGGCAAGAACAACGAGGTTTCCGATCCGCTCGGCGGATAGCGATAGATCCTCGGCTAACGCGACGGGATCGCCGGATGAGCCTGACGCCGCAGCAACGAACTTGGGTACACTCGCAAGCGACGCGAGTTCGGACTCAGCCGCATCGAGATGCCTTCTCACTGTTGCAAGCAGTTGCGGCCCTTCAAGTCGAAACTTGCCGGCGGCGAGCGACGCCTCTATCTGCGAAATACCGCTGCGCGATGTAGCAATCTCCAACGCTACTGTCTCGGCGCGCGCCCGCGCATCGCTTCCGGCGCGCTCGCGATAAGATGCCAACCCCGCGGTCACTGCATCGAGGCGGGCAGCAGTCCTCTGCAAAGACCGGCGCATTGGATTGAGCAGCAAGGCTCCATCCACGTCGGCAAGGCTCCGCCGCAGGCGCTCGACGTCGGGCGTGAGGTCCTGCGCGGCCGGCAGCACGGTCAAATTGTTGGCGACAGCCGCCCAAGGGACTTCGCTCTGCAGCCGTTGCGCTAGCAGAGCTTTCGCGTCTTCGCTGGGTGCCAACCCGGAAACCGCCAGCGCCCGGCCGCCTTGCGCTACGTCGACGCGAACCGGATACCCCATCAGAGGTTCGATGGAGCCGACGACCGCCGTCGCCGCCTGCTGCGTGCGAGACGTCATGTACCCGACGTACCCAGTCCATGCGCCCCACGCGACGAGTGGCACCAAGATCAGAGCTGCTGCCACCTGCAACGGCGAGAGACGCGGCTTGGACGCGAGCGTTTTTGCAGCCTTGAGTTCGATCTCGTCACGCTTCTCGGCAAAGCGGCGCTCAAATGAAGCTGCCAGGGTCGGCAACAAGGCGTTGACTTCAGCTGCAGGCGGCACCGAAGCCCCGTTCGCGCCGGCAGGCTTCGAAAGCGCATCCTTGTAGGCTTGCAAAACCTGCACGAACTCGTCGTCGATGATCTGCTCGACGGCCGCCGGCGCACTCCCCGACACGCGTGCCGCCAGCAGATATGCCGGCGAAGCCCGCACAAAAATGCGCTCACCATCGAGATCGAGAGAGCGCAAACTGCCCTTCTTGTCGTCGAACGCTTCTTCCGAAAACGCGGTGATGCCCGAAAGGTACCCGGCGATCAGAACGTCGCGATTGGAGCCTTGTGGAGACGCTGCGGCCTCCTCGCCATCTTCTTGGCGCTCCCAATGCGCAACAAGTTCGCCCGATCCGCGCCGGACAAGAAACAGCTCGTCGACTTTCAGCGCCTGCGTCTCGGCAAAAACCAGCTCGGCGACGGAAACGCCCTGCGACTTGGCGCGCGCTTCAAGTTCCGACAGCCGTCCGCCGCCGAGACGGCGGTTGATATCGGCCATAAGGTCGTTCATGGCCGCGCGAACGTACTGCTTCACCAGCTTGCCGGTGATTGGATAGAGCGCGTCCACCATCTCGTTCTGACTGTTCTTCAGCTCGAACTTGATGGTCTTGACGATGAGCGGCGCAATGGCGCGGCTCAGATGTTCGTGGCGCTTGACCTCCGCCTCGCGCAGCGCACCGTCGAGAATCCCGGCAACGCTCTTGAGCAGCCGCTCGTCGCTGCCGGCACGCTCGAAGGCCGCCTCGGTTTTGTCGGCGAGCGCATCATGCCGGCCAACCAACACCGCATGGTTTTCGCTCTCTCGCCGCCCCAGCACCTCGACTTGACGCTGTACGTCCTCAAGCCGACGGCTTTCGCTGTCGAATAGCAGCTCCTTGAGCCGCGTCACGCTTTGTGACTTCTCAACCACTAACCACGTCCACTAGCGATTTCAGGGCGAACCGGGCCGGCTTAACCGGCGGACATACGCGCCAAGTTCCTCGATGCCACGCGATAGATCGTCGAGCGTGTCGCGCCGGCCAGCCACTTGCTCACTGGCAAGCGCCGATACACGCGCTTCGAGCGTTGCAAGGCGCGTTTCGAGAGCAGCGAACTTCTCGTCGGTCAGCCGCTTGTATTCCCCGAATAGCAAATCGCGGATTTGATCCATCTGATCGTCGCGAGGATCACGGGTTGGCGGCGTATGTCCGTTACTCAGATCGGCATACCCGTCGGTGTATGATCTCAAACTCATGCCACGACACTCGCTAAGACACGCGATAGCGGTCGCAGGCACCACAGCGCCGCGACCGCTCCCTTCTTCAAAGGAGAACTCTAACGTATAAGCACGAAAAATCGAAGCAATTATAGCAAACTACTGTCGAACTGCCGCACGCCGATACAACCGCGGACCCTGAACGCCGTTAGAGGACGGTCAAGACGATCTTGCCGACGTGCTGGCTGCTTTCCATCCGCTTGTGGGCTTCGGATGCTGCCGGCAGCGAGAAGGTTGAATCCATGACGACCTTCACCTGCCGCGACGCGATCAACGGCCAAACCTTCATCTCCAGCGCCCGCGCGAAGCCTGCCTTCACCTGCGTCGGCCGGGGCCGCAGGGTAGAGCCGGTCAGCGTCACGCGCTTGACCATCAGACGGGCCACATTCAGCTTCACGTCCGCACCGGAAAGTGCTGCGATCTGGACGATCCGGCCATCCTCAGCCGCCGCAACGACATTGCGATCCGTGTAGTCACCTCCGACCATATCGAGCGTGACGTCGACGCCACGCCCGCCTGTGACCTCTTTGCAAACCGCAACGAAATCCTCGGTCTTGTAGTTGATGGCCCGGTCAGCCCCGAGGTCCGTGCAAACGCGACATTTCTCGGCCGAACCCGCTGTCGCGATGACCTTCGCGCCAAAAGCCTTGGCGAGCTGGATCGCCGTGGTCCCGATGCCACTGGTCCCCCCGTGCACCATGAACCATTCGCCGGCCTTAAGACCGCCGCACTCGAATACGTTGTTCCACACCGTGAAGAAGGTTTCCGGCACCGCCGCCGCTTGAATGAGATCGAGCCCGACCGGGATAGGCAGCGCAACGGTCTCTTCCGCGAGGCAGTACTGGGCATATCCCCCGCCGTTCACAAGCGCGCAAACCGGATCTCCGGCGCGCCACCGCGTGACGCCCTCGCCGAGCGCCGCCACGTGACCTGAGACCTCGAGCCCCGGCAGCTTGGAATGCCCTGCAGGTGGCGGATAGGCACCGATGCGCTGCTGCACGTCCGGCCGGTTAACGCCCGCTGCGGCCACCTTTATGAGGATCTGACCGGCCCCGGGGATCGGGGTCGGGACGGTATTGGCAACAAGAACCTCGGGACCGCCCTTGCCGACAATTTCGACTGCTGTCATCGTCTCGGGAATATGCGCAGGGATCGATGCCATCGGGTGCGTCCTCGTCTCGGGTTTGCGCGGAGTGATGCCCGAGGACCGCCCGCCGCACAAGCGCATGCTGCAGTGGACAGGAGCCTTGCTATGGAATGGGACGAACCGAAGGCCAAAAACGCAAAGACGATCATGATCGGTGAGGACCTGAGCGAGATCTCGATTGCCGACTTGCAGGCGCGCGTCGCCGCCCTGAAAGCGGAGATAGAACGCACGGAAGCAGTGGCGGCGGCCAAGCGTAAACATAGTGCCGCTGCGGCAGAGTTGTTCGGAAAATCGTGAATCAATACCGGCGTTAACCTTGCTGACGCACCAACTTTAAACGATTTACACGGATGATACGGCCATTCAAGGACAGGCAATGGCCATGAATTTCATCATCGTAACGCCTCCACCTCGCCGCCTTGGCGAAGCCGCACCGCAGAGTGGGACACAACAACCCGCGACCGCGCAGCCAGGCCAAACGGCCGCCGCCGGTCAAACCGCAAATCAAGACATCTTCCGCTCATCGCCTGAAGCAAAGCCGAACAGTTTGAGCGGCGTCGACCGCCGTTGGTCGCAGCGGGTAAGCATAGGTAAAGCCGGTTGGCTGGCCGCCGCCAACCTCGATGGCCCGGTATCATGCAAGGTCTGCAATACCTCCAAGCATGGCGCACTTCTGGAACTCGATCGCGCCGATGCCATTGGAAAGCTATCCGACAAGCCGCTCGCGACCGTAACCCTTGTTTGGCTGAACAACCGCATACGGTCCGAGGCCAATTGCACCATCCGCTGGCGAAACAGACGCCTTTTGGGCGTCAGCTTCATCGGTCCTGTACGGACCACGCTCGAACGGCGCGGCTGAACACGGCCGCGTTGCACCGCTGGCGCTGGCCCACGCAGCCAAACTCTGCTTTGCTTCCCTCGCTATCATTGGGGAGCAGCGCTAGTGCCACGCATCAAAGATTTCGATCCCGACAAACTCGATCCCGCCCGCAGGCGCGTCTACGATGCCATCCTGTCGAGCCCACGCGGCAATGTGATCGGCCCGCTCCGCGTCTGGCTGACCAGCCCCGAGTTCGCCGACAAGACTCAACAGGTCGGCCAATTCATCCGCTTCGGCATGTGCATTCCGCCACGCCTCTCCGAACTCGCTATCTTGGCCGTCGGCGCGGAATGGAAATCAGGCTTCGAGTTCTGGGCACACAGCGCCTTCGCCTTGAAGGGCGGGCTCGATCCAGCGATCATCGAAGCGCTGCGGACAGGCCAAACGCCAAGCTTCGACAAGGCCGACGAAGCCGCCGTTTACGCCTTCTCAATCGAACTGCTTCGCAACAAGCGCGTCTCCAAGCCGACCTATGACCGCGCTGTCGAACTATTGGGCGAGCAAGCCGTCGTCGAGATGGTCGGAGCGATTGGCTACTACTCGCTTGTCTGCGCAACGATCAACGCGTTCGAGATCGAATTGCCACCAGGCGAGAAAGATCCGTTCGCTGCTGCTTGAACCAATCGAGGCCGTACCGATGTACGAAATACAAACACCGGGTCTCACCCATATCTTCGATGTCCATGCCGACGTGGCCGCGCCGATCGAGGTCGGCACCAGCGTTGTCGGACGCCGCCGTGTCATCCCAATTCTCGGCGGCAAGGTCAGCGGCCCGAAAATTAACGGCCGCGTCCTCCCCGGCGCCAACGATTACCAGATCATCCGCGCCGATAGCGTACTCGAGTTGCAGGCACGCTACGTCATCGAGACCGACGACAAAGCGCTGATCTTCGTCGAGAACAAAGGCATGCGCGAAGGCCCGCCGGACCTACTGGCCAAGCAAGCGGCCGGCGAACTGGTCGACCCCTCGCTGATCTACTTCCGAACCGTCCCGCGGTTCGAAACCGCAGCACCGCAATATCAATGGCTGATGCGTCGCATCTTCCTGTGTGCCGCCGCCCGCTTCCCCGAGCGCGTCCAAATCCGCTTCTTCGAAGTGACATGACCGCTAAGGCTTGACCGCAGGAGCCAGTCTCGCGCGGAAGATCTGATCGATCGCGACGGCCGAGAGAATGAGCGCGAGACCGGCAAGATCGAGCACGGTCGGCCGGTCGCCGAGGATCAAGACAGCACCCGCAACCCCAAAGATCGGAATGAGCAGCGTGCCGAGCGCAGCCGTCGACGCCGGCACTTCGCGGATCAATCCAAACCACAGCACGTAGGAAAGCGCCTGCGGCAAAGCGATGTGATAGGCGAACGCAAGGGCCGCCTCCGGCCGCGTCAGATCGAGGGTGGGCGTCTCGAACGCAACCATCCCAAGCGTGCAGACGAGAGCGCCGAGAATGACTTGCCAGGCAGTGCTCGCCATCGGTGGCGACGACAGCGGAAACCGCCGCAGCCAAACAGTACCGGCGGCCCAGGCAATCGCCGCGCCCAGCGCATAGGCGACCCCGATCGGCACCCCGCCCTCTCGGATGACCGGCCAGAACGGCACTGCGAGAACAGCGAGCCCCGCAACGCCCAGCGCCAGCGACATCGCTTTCAGGCGATCGATGCGCTCGCCGACGAACATAAACCCGAGGATCGCAGCCCATATGGGCATCGTGAACGTGATGATCGTCGCGCGCGACGTCGGCAGGTTCATCTGCGCAAACACGGCACAAATGTTGAAGCCGGCAATGTTGAGCAGGCTGGCGACCGCGAGACGGCCCCAATCGGATCGGGGGATCGCCATGGCCTGCCCCGAGAATTTTACGGCGAGAGTGAGCAGTATAGCGCCCCCGGTCAGCCCGGCGGCACGCAACGTCCAAGGGCCTGCCGATGGCAGAATGATCTTAACGGCGGGCCAGTTGAGCCCCCAGAAGAACGTCGCGGCCCACAGCTTCCACATCGATCGCGACACTCCCCGGCGCCTCTCGCACCGGCACAACCTAAAGCCTACTTCTGGCCGCGAAACCCCGTCGCCAGCACGTAGAGCTCCGCGCTTTCCGCACGGCTTGCCGGCGGCTTGATGTGCTGAACCTTGGCGAAGTTGGCCTTGAGCGACTTCAGAAGCTCGCCCTCGCTGCCGCCCTGGAAGACCTTACAGAGGAAGGTGCCGCCTGGCGAAAGTACCTCTATCGCGAACTGCAAGGCCGCCTCCGCGAGTCCCATGATCCGGATATGATCGGTACGCGCGTGCCCGGTCGTCGGCGCCGCCATGTCGGACAGCACCACGTCCGCGCCACCACTCTTCAACAGCGCCTTGAGCTTGTCCGGCGCGCTATCGTCCATGAAATCGAGGTGCAGGATCGCGACCCCGGGAATGGGATCGAATTCGAGATAGTCGATCGCCACGACTTGGCCCTTGCCTTCGGACGTCTTGACGCGCTGGCTCGCCACCTGGCTCCAACCACCAGGCGCGGCGCCAAGATCCACGATGCGCCCTCCCGGCTTGAGAAAGCGGGCCTTGTCGTCGATTTCGATGAGCTTGAATGCCGCCCTCGACCGCCAGCCTTCGCGCTTTGCAGCGGTGACATAGGGATCGTTCAGCTGGCGCTCGATCCAGGCGCGTGACGACGCCGTCATCCGGCTCGCCTTCTTGACGCGCACCTTCATCTGGCGAGCGCCACCGGCCGCACCAGCGACACTGGAAGACTTTCCACCACCCTTGCCGGAACCGGACCCGGGCCCACTCTTGCGCTGCGACATGACGCTTAAGCCCAATCCCGTTCGTGCTGGTCACGGCTAGAGCGTCGCGCCTGCAGATCATCCGCCATCAAGGTGGCGAGGATCCCTTCGCGCAGACCGCGGTCCGCCACACGCAACCGCTCGCATGGCCAAAGCCGGAGCATCGCTTCGAGGATCGCACAGCCCGCGAGCACGAGATCGGCGCGCTCCCGCCCGATACATGGCTCAGCGATCCGCTCTTCATGCGTCGCCGCAACGAGGCGATCGGTGACGAACCGCACGTCGCGCGTGTCGAGCCAGCAGCCATCGACGCGGTTGCGATCGTAACGCGGCAGACCAAGATGAACACCCGCAATCGTCGTCACCGTGCCTGAGGTCCCGAGCAGGTGCACGTTGCTGTGCGCCAGCATGTCCCTGACCCCGGCACGCGCCTCGAACGGCTCGAGCAGCGACATCACATGCGCGACCATGTCCTCGAACATCTCGCTGCGCACGACGCCCGAGCCGAACTTCTCGGCAAGCGTCACGACACCGACCGGAAGTGACGTCCAGTCGAGGATACAGTTCTGCGCGTCCACGCGGTCGCTGAGCGAACGGCCCGGCCGGTAATGTACCGTGCGCCCCTGTGCGAGCCGCCGTCGCGAAACGTCGAGCCAGATGAGTTCCGATGACCCGCCGCCGATATCGAAAACCAGCACCAGATCGACCTCGGGGTCGATCAGCGAGGCACACCCCGAAACGGCCAGCCGCGCCTCGTCCTCGCGCGAAAGGATCTCAATCTCGAGACCCGTTTCCGCTCGCACCCGCTTCAAGAAATCCGGCGCATTGCTGGCGATCCGGCAAGCCTCCGTCGCAACCAGCCGCGACCGGGTGACATTGTGCCGCGCCACCTTGTTTGCGCACACGAGCAGGGCTTGTTGCGTTCGCTGCATCGCCTCGGGAGAGAGTGTCCCCGTCGCCGTCACACCTTCGCCGAGCCTGATGATCCGCGAAAATGCGTCGATCACTTTGAAGCCGCGGCGCGAGGGCCGCGCGACCAGAAGCCGGCAGTTGTTCGTGCCGAGATCAAGCGCTGCATAAACGGGCTGATGCGGCCTTTGAACAGACGGCTGGTTGTTACCGCCGGCTTGCACCACCGATGGCGTTGAATGGCGGTCTACTGCCGCCTGAGGTGGGCCTCGCCCATTGCTCGAACCCGACACGCGTCGTTCCCCGGCACCTGGATATTGCAAAGAAGCCGCGGCTGGTCCGGGGCCATCGATCGCAAGCGTCAGGCGACTCAAGTGTGAATGATCTTGAGTTCACTTTAGGCGGGGCCGCGTCCCGAGACAACAACCTTGAGCCAAGGCGGTTACGCCGGGACTTGCCGGTTCGGTCGGTACTGGCGCCGGTAGGCAATTTCTCTCTGGATATCATCGGCGGCGCGGGTCGCTGCAGCCTCACCGCTCGCGATCAGATCGCTGGCGCGGTGAAAATCGAACAGACCAAATTCACCGACGCGAGGCGCAATGACCGCATCCGGCGGATCGCCCGCGAGCCGCGAACGCGCAATGCGATCCTGCACGATATTGAACGCTTCCATCATCACGGTCGAAATACCTGGACCATTGTCGGTCTCGCCGAAAACCTGCCGCGCCAACAGCTTCTTGAGCGCACGCCCGTTCCGGATGAGCACATTGGCACGCTGCTCCTGCAGGGGCGCGTCGGCATCGATGTCAGGCAGCGTATCCGCCGGCCCCGGATGACTGAGATCCTGCACCGGAGACATCGATCCCCGGCCGCTCATGTCCGAATTCACGTTGACGGCAATCACGTAGCGCGCGCCGAGCGCCCGAGCGACCGAAACGGGCACCGGGTTGACCAGCGCTCCGTCGAACAGCCATCGCCCATTGAGTTCGACCGGCTTGAAAATGCCGGGCAGCGCATAAGACGCGCGCATCGCGTCGACCAGTCGCCCACGCGTCAGCCAGATCTCGTGACCCGTGCCGATTTCTGTCGCGACTGCGACATACCGCTTCGAGAGTTTTTCGATGTCGATCTCACGCAGCTTCACGTCAAGCCGGTCACAAAGCCGCCGCCCGTTGATCAACCCGGCGCCTGAGAAATTGAAGTCGAGATATCCGAGAACTTTCCGTCGCGTCAGACTGGTCGCGAAATCTTCAAGCTCATCGAGTTCGTTCGCGACATAACAGCCGCCGACGACCGCACCCATCGAGGTGCCAACGACGATATCCGGATGAATGCCGGCCTTCGCCAAAGCTCTGAGGACGCCGATGTGAGACCACCCTCGAGCGGCACCTCCGCCAAGCGCAACGGCAATCTTGAACTCGTTCATACTCGCCCCCGTTCCGAGGCTAGACCCGGTCCATACGTGTACCGAGCACCCAGAGACCAAACGTCCGGTGCCCGCTTGCGGTTGCTACCCCGCGGGAGGCGCCAGGCCCTGACGGCAATCCAGTAAAATCGACGCCAAGATGACGGATCATAGTCGAGCCGCGTTAAGTGCGCGCTACACAAAGCTTAATATGGTTTTGATGACGGCGTCGTACCGGGAAAATCGATGTCACGTTCGAGCCAAACGTGCGGGCAGACCGCCCGACGAACCAAGCGTGACCGATCGGTAGAAGCAGGATCGTGCCCCGGTATGGCAGGCAACGCCGGCCCCCCGCACCAGGACCCGCAGCCAAACCACGTCCTGGTCGCAATCGGTCCTGATTTCCTCGACGTCGAGCAAGTTTCCGCTTTCCTCGCCCTTCTTCCAAAGCTTCTGGCGCGACCGGGTCCAAAAATGCGCGATTTTGGTGTCGATCGTCAGCCGCAAGGCCTCCCGGTTCATCCAAGCAAACATCAGGACGTCGCCCGTATCCGCGGCCGTGACGATCGCGGGAATGAGCCCATCCGCATCGAACTTCGGTTGAAAGACAGCCCCGTCTTCGATCTCGGCGGTTGTGCCCCGCGTGGCGAAAGGCGAGGTCTCCACAGGGTCTGACATAGCGAAACCGGCTGATTTGAGGTTGAATTTATCCCGCCCGGTGGCGATATCTGTTCGGACCACCGTCCGCGAGACCCGCATGCCCGAGCTTGCCGACCTCTATAGCACACGAATTCTGGAGCTTGCCGCTGCGATCTCCCGCACCGAACGGCTCGCCGCACCGGATGGGACCGCACGCGCGCATTCCAAGCTCTGCGGATCGACAATCACGGTCGACCTGAAGGTGGCCGACAACAGGGTGACCGACTACGGCCAGACGGTGAAGGCCTGCCTCCTGGGCCAAGCAGCGGCCTCGGTCATGGCAGCAAACATCGTCGGCAGCACGTTCGCCGAACTGCATCAGGTCGCAGCCGAGATGCGCGCCATGCTGACCAGGAACGGCCCACCGCCGTCGGGCAAATGGTCGAGCCTCTCAGGCCTCGAGCCCGTCCGCGAGGTCAAGGGCCGGCACGCCTCGACCCTTCTGGTCTTCGATGCTGTCGAGCGTGCCATCGACGAGATCGAGGCAAAGGCGTCAGCCGCGAGCTGACGACAAAGCCAAATGTGCGAAATATGCAGCGCGGCGGCAAAAATCGCCGCCAAAACCCCGGTCCACGTCTACCGCTGGACGCTCAAACCCTTGATCGGCAATGAGTGCCGGCACCTGCCGACGTGCTCGGCTTACGCCCTTGAAGCCATCGACAAGAACGGTGCTTGGCGCGGTTACTGGCTCGCCGCTTCCCGTATCTGGCGCTGTCGTCCCGGCGGCACCGACGGCTATGATCCCCCACCAGACATCACCGCGGCTCACCACCCCCTCGCCCCCTGGCGGTACGGCCGCTGGCGATGATCCCGCATTAGACCCAGATGAATTTCAACCCTGCAATCAGCAGCACGAGCCCAAGCAACCGTTGCAGCAAGACGCCGGAGCCCCATCGCACCGCGACCTGCGTGCCGACAAGCCCACCGAGAAACGCCGCCGCAGCCAGTATCGGGAGTTCGCCCGGTAGCGAACGCAGCGTCACCAGATTGCCGGCAAGACCAGCCACCGAATTGACGAGGATGAACGGGGCAGTGATAGCCGCGGCTCTACGCGGTCCTGCCCAGCCAAGAAACAGCAAGATCGGACTGAGAAATATCCCGCCGCCTGTCCCAGTCAGGCCGGATAGCAGACCGACCCCGGCCCCGATCAAACCGGCGACGACCGGCGGTGGCGATGTGTCCGCAGCAGACGCCTCCGCTTTGACCGGAAATTGAAAGAGCAGCCGCCAGGCGGCGATAAGCAGCAGCACGCCAATCAGAAATCGGTACGTGGCCGGCGGCAGTTGAATGGCCCCACCGATGAACGCGAACGGCACCGAAGTGACGGCGAAGGGCGCCAGCCCTTTCAGGTCCAAAAGCTTCTGGCGGTGCCATCGGAAGGTCCCGAGCGTGGCCACCAGAACGTTGAGCACCAATGCCGTCGGCTTCATGATCGCCGGTGGCACCCCGAACAGCGCCATCGCGGCGACGTAACCCGACGCGCCCGCATGCCCGACCGACGAGTAGAGAGCCGCAGCCAGGAAAATCAGAACCGCGAGCGGACCAATATCGAGTACAGGCGGCAAATCCCGGTCCTCTATCTTGCAAGACATAGCACGAAGCAATATCGCCAGCGATCGCTCTCCGCAAACACAAACCGGCCCGTTCGCAAGAACGGGCCGGTTTCCTATGCGCAATATTCGTGAGGTCAGTGCGCCCCCGGCGCTCCAGCACCCCAAACATAGATGCAGGCGAACAGGAACAGCCAGACCACGTCGACGAAGTGCCAGTACCAAGCGGCCGCCTCGAAGCCGAAATGCTGCTGCGGCGTGAAGTGCCCCTTCATTGCGCGGATCAGGCAGACCAGCAGGAAGATCGTGCCGATGACCACGTGCGCGCCGTGGAAGCCGGTCGCCATGAAGAATGTCGCGCCGTAGATGTGGCCCGAGTAGGTGAAAGCCGCATGACCGTACTCGTAGACCTGCAGCAGGGTGAAGATGAAGCCCAGCGCCACCGTCAGGAACAAACCTGAGATCAGCCCCTTGCGGTTATTCTCGAGCATGGCGTGGTGAGCCCATGTCACCGTAGTGCCCGACAGAAGCAAGATCAGAGTGTTGACGAGCGGCAGGCCCCAAGGATCGAAGGTTGCCTTGAAGGTGCCGTCGGCGGTCGGCTTCGGCGGCCAAACACCACCCGTTGCCGCCGCACGCTCGACCATGCCGATCGTCGCGTTGGTGGTTTCCGGATTGAGCGGGTAGACCGGATTCGGGAACAACGAGGCGTCGAAGTAGGCCCAGAACCACGCCACGAAGAACATCACCTCCGAGGCGATGAACATGATCATGCCGTAGCGCAGATGGATACGGACGACCGGCGTGTGATCACCAGCGTGCGCTTCCTTCACGACATCGCGCCACCAGAAGAACATCGTCGCCAGCACGATCAGCGTGCCGAGGAAGAAGACAGCCGGACCCTTCAAGCCGAAAAGGCCAGGGCCGCCCTTCAACGAGCGCATCAGGATGATCGCACCGATCGCCATCACGAACGCGCCGACCGACCCCATGAGCGGCCACGGGCTGGGATTGAGAATGTGGTAGTCGTGGTTCTTCGTATGTCCGTCGCCAGCCATAGCAGTCTCCGTCTCTCGTCTCGCCCCCGGCCGCCGTCCCCTTTTGATCCGGCAGTCGCGAGAGTTTCCTCACCTCGGGCAGGCCTTACGACCCGTTGCCCCGCTTATCCGCACTCACACCCGATTGCACAACGCCAGACTGCGCCATTCCAGCCTTCGGCGCTGCAACGGGATAAAACGTATAGGAGAGCGTGATCTCCTTGATCCGCCGCCCATCCTTGTCGGTCACGATGGCCGGGTCGACGAAAAACTGCACCGGCATGTCGATGCTCTCGCCCGCCTTGAGCGCCTGCTCTGTGAAGCAGAAGCATTGCAGCTTGTTGAAGAAGCTGCCCGCTTGATCCGGCACCACATTGTAGCTCGACGTACCAACCGTTGCCGTCTCGCCCATGTTGGTGGCGCGATACGTCGCAACCGCCGTCTCGCCGATCTTCACAGTCATGGTGCGCTGCAGCGGTTCGAACGACCAGTTGATGCCCGACACGTTGGCGTCGAAGCGGACGGTGATCGTCTCGTCGAGAACCCTCGTCGGCGCCGACGTCGCAACCATCGTCGTCCCGCCGTAACCGGTCACTTGACAGAACAGCCGGTAGAGCGGCACCGACGCCCACGCCAGCGCGCCCATCGAAACGACGACACCGACGCAAATCGCGGCCACCCGTCCATGCCGGGCGGGCATCTGCAGTGGCTTGGTCGGATCGCTCACCATCAGCGCCCTCACATTGGCCGGTTCAGCGCATTCGCGCCGAGCCGTATGATCGTGGCTATGTAAAACAGCGCAACGAGCCCGCCGAGCGCCAAGGCGATCGCAATCGAACGCACCCGCTGCCGCTTGGCGCGCTCTCCCTCGGTCCCTTCGGTCTCAGCCATCGTTGTCATCCCATCACCTTCGCCACGGCGTGCTCACCCAAAATGACGGCGAACAGCATGAACAGGTAGAGGATGGAAAACGTGAATAGCCGCTTCGCGGTAGCATCGGCCTCGCGGCCCTCGCGTATCCGGTAGACTTGCAAGGCGAGCCACATGAACACCCCGCCGAGCACGATCGAGACCGCCAGATAAGTCAGGCCACCAAGACCAACGAAGTACGGCAAGACGGCAATTGTCACCAGCAGAACCGAATAGATCAGGATCTGCCGGCGTGTCTCGTCCGGTCCGGCGACGACCGGCAGCATCGGCACTTGCACGCGCTCGTAGTCGCGGCAGCGATAGAGGGCAAGCGCCCAGAAGTGCGGCGGCGTCCAGAAGAAGATCAGCGCGAACAGCAGCATGCTTTCGAGTGACACGCTGCCCGTCATAGCGGCCCAACCGACCATCGGAGGGAAGGCTCCGGCCGCACCACCGATGACGATGTTCTGCGGCGTCCGCCGCTTCAGCCACATCGTGTACACGAAGAGATAGAATCCGATCGTGAAGGCGAGCAGTCCACCCGCCACCCAATTGACCAGGATGCCGAGGGTCGCAACCGAAAAGACCGACAGAACGACGCCGAACGTCAGGGCCTCGTCCGCAGTCACACGCCGGCGCGGAATAGGACGAGCCGCCGTCCGCGCCATCTGCGCGTCAATGTCGGCGTCGTACCACATGTTGAGAGCGCCCGACGCACCGGCACCGACAGCAATGCAAAGCAACGCAATCGCTGCCAGAACCGGATGCAGCCCACCAGGCGCTGCGACCATCCCGACCAGCGCTGTGAACACTACGAGCGACATCACCCGCGGCTTCATCAATGCCCAAAAATCCGCAACCGTCCCGCCGAGCGACACATCGATCGCGGCGGAAGACTGCTGATCCATCGTGTGACCGACGTCGGACATTTCGTCTCTCAATATGGCCCAGCCGACGCTGTTGACGTGGCGGCCGTCGAAGGAATGAAGAACCGCGGTGGCACCAGATCGAGGCGCCGCCGCAGATTGCTCTTAGTGATGCTCGGTCGCCTTGATGACCGGAAGCGTCTCGAACTGGTGGTACGGTGGCGGCGATGACAGCGTCCATTCCAGCGTCTGCAGATTTGCCGGCACGTTCCAGTAGTTCGGCTCTGCACGGCGCCGCGCGATGAAGTACGCGTGAATGACACCGAGGAAGAAGACCAGCGTCGCAAACGCCGTGATGTACGAGCCGATCGACGAGATCCGGTTCCAGTAGGCAAAGGCGTCAGGATAATCGGCGTAGTGACGCGGCATACCGGCAAGGCCGAGGAAGTGCTGCGGGAAGAACAGCAAGTTGGCACCGATGAAGGTCAGCCAGAAGTGCAGCTTCGCGATGAACTCCGAGTACATGTAACCGCTCATCTTCGGGAACCAGTAGTACCAGCCCGCGAAGATCGCGAACACGGCGCCGAGCGACAGCACGTAGTGGAAGTGCGCCACGACGTAGTAGGTGTTGTGGAACGCGCGGTCGACGCCGGCATTCGCCAGCATCACGCCCGTAACTCCACCGACCGTGAACAGGAAGATGAAGCCGAGCGCCCAAACCATCGGCGCGCGGAACTGGATCGACCCGCCCCACATCGTCGCGATCCACGAGAAGATCTTCACACCCGTGGGAACTGCGATGACCATCGTCGCGAACACGAAGTAGGCCTGCGCATCGACGCCGATACCGGCGGTGTACATGTGGTGTGCCCACACGATGAAGCCGACGAAGCCGATCGCCGCCATGGCGTAGGCCATGCCGAGATAGCCGAAGATCGCCTTGCGCGAGAACGTCGAGATGATGTGGCTGATCATGCCGAAGCCGGGCAGGATCAGAATGTACACTTCCGGATGGCCGAAGAACCAGAACAGGTGCTGATAGAGCAACGGATCGCCGCCGCCCTGGGCCGAGAAGAAGGTCGTGCCGAAGTTACGGTCCGTCAGCAGCATCGTGATCGCGCCGGCGAGCACCGGCAGCGACAGCAGCAGCAGGAACGCCGTGATCAGCACCGACCACACGAACAGCGGCATGCGGTGCAGCGTCATGCCCGGCGCGCGCATGTTGAAGATCGTGGTGATGAAGTTGATGGCGCCGAGGATCGACGACGCACCCGCAATGTGCAGCGCGAGAATACCGAAGTCGACGGCCGGCCCCGGGTGGCCCGAGGTCGACAGCGGCGCGAGCACGATCCAACCCGTACCGACACCGGACGACCCAGGCGGCCCTTCGACGAACATCGAGATAACGAGCAGCGTCAGGGCGAACGGCAACAGCCAGAACGAGATGTTGTTCATGCGCGGGAACGCCATGTCGGGCGCACCGATCATCAACGGCACGAACCAATTGCCGAACCCGCCGATCATCGCCGGCATCACCATGAAGAACACCATGATGAGGCCGTGACCCGTCACGAACACGTTGTACATGTGCATGTTCGCGAAATACTGCAGGCCGGGCTCTTGCAGCTCGAGACGCATGGCAACCGACAGCGCACCGCCGACGATGCCGGAGATCATCGCGAAAAGCAGATAGAGCGTGCCGATGTCTTTATGGTTGGTCGAGAACAGCCACCGGGCGGCGAAACCCGGCTTGTGATCATGATCATGGGCATGATCGGTGTGAGCGTTGCTTGCCATTGCTGCGGACCTTGCCTGTAAGTCTGTATCGATCGTTTGGTTTGCGTCTCGAAGATTGCGCGGCGATCACTCGCCGCCGGCAACCGTCTTCAAATCCGCCACCGATTTAGGTTCGCTATCGGACGTCGCGGCGTGCAAGATGCCACGAGCCTTGCGCCAATCGCGTGCCTTCGCCGCTGCGAGCCAATCAGCGTAGGCCTTGTCGGAGACCACGCGGATCGCGATTGGCATCGACGAGTGATCCTTGCCGCAGAGAACCGAGCACTGGCCGTAGTAGACGCCGGTCTTCTCGGCGCGGAACCAGGTGGCGGTGATACGGCCCGGAACGGCCTGCACCTTTGAACCAAACGACGGGATGGTCCACGAGTGGATCACGTCGTTGGACGTCACGAGCAGGTGCACGGTCTTGTTGACCGGCACGGCGATCTCGTTGTCGACCGAGAGCTGACGCACGAGGCGGGCGGCGCCGAACTGGTCCTTGGCGGGCTTGACGCCGGCCCAGATCGGTGCGGCCGCATCCTGCACGGCCTTGATGCGCTGGATTTCCGGCATACCCGAGAAACGCTTGTTGTATTCGGCCTCGCCGATGTCCGCTTTGACGAGATCCTCGTCGCGGATCATGTTCGACGTCACCTTGATCTTTTCATCCGGGTACTCGTGCTCCCAGAACCAGGCGTTACCTACGGCTTTGATCGTCAGGTCGGGCTTCGGGTACGAATATTGGAAATAGAGCAGGCGGAACGACGGGATCGCTATGATCACCAGGATCAGGATCGGCACGACGGTCCAAACGACCTCGATGAGCGTGTTGTGGGTCGTGCGCGACGGCGTCGGGTTGGACCGCTCGTTGAAGCGGAACATCACGAACAACATCAAGGCCAGCACGAACAATGTGATGGTGATGATGATGTAGTTCACCATGCTATGGAACTTGTTGATCTCGGCGGCAACCGGCGTGACCGGGTTCTGCAGCGTGATCTGGCTCGAAATCGGCTGGCCGGTGCCGGCGTTCGGCGAGTTCGGATACACCGTCTGCGCCAACGCGCTATCGGGACCGATGACGCCCGTTGCCCACGCGATGAC
>JAPXTA010000022.1:36753-47866 GCA_033812735.1 Hyphomicrobiaceae bacterium
CGCGATGACCGCCAGCAGCCCTGCTGCGGCGATCCACCGACCGATGGTTCCCAATTTCATGCCCTCGGCTCCCCAAGTCGTTCAGTTTGAGCACCGCCACCGTAAGCGCGGCACTCACTTCGTTGTCTCAGCCTCGACCGGTCGCGACGTTCGCAACCCAGGCCGCGGCTCACATGCCGCACACACATGCGACAGTAAGGAATGCTCGTGATTTCACACTTGCCCAACAAGCACAAGCCACACAGCGGACTCAAGCGAGGCCCGTGCGGCAAAAACACGCGCATTGATCTCGATCAGTCCCCCGTTCCAGCCGAAAGTCGCAGCCGACTCGGGCGGCAAACTCACCGCTTCTTTTTTCGGCCGCTTTCATCGTTGATGGCAAGCGGGATTTGCTCGCCGGCCCCGGTTTTTTCTGGCAAGCGACGGCGGGCGAGCATTCACCAACGGGAGGCAGGGTTTCAAAGCATGCGAACGCTTCGGAAGCCGTTCAAAGCGCTGCTGGCAGCGACGACCCTGCTCTTGGCCGCAGGGCCCGCTGCCCCCGCTGCCTATGCTCAATCAGCCCCCCAGAAATTGCAAAATCCGCCGCAAAATCCGGAAGGTGGTACCGTAAAAGCCCAGTTCGGCGATTGGCAGGTCGTCTGCAAGCCACCGCCACCCGGCGCCAAGAACGAAGTCTGCGCCCTCGTCCAGAGCGTGACGGCCGAGGACCGCAACAACGTCGGGCTGACGGTTTACTTCCAGAAATTCTCCAACGGCACCCGCGTGTTGCGCATTTTCGCGCCGCTTGGCGTCCTTCTCCCGCCCGGCCTCGGACTGAAAATCGACAACAAGGACGTCGGCAACGCCCCGTTCCTGCGCTGCCACTCGTTTGCGTGTTATGCCCAGGTCGTGGTCGAAGATCCGCTGGTCAATCAGCTCAAGACCGGCAAGCAAGCCGTCTTCATTATCTTCCAGACCGAGGAAGCTGGAATCGGAATTCCGATTTCACTCAACGGCTTCGACAAGGCAATTGCCGCGCTGAATTAACTCACGCCACTCCCGCTCGCCGGGTTGAGCGCTCCAACTCAACCCTGGATTGCCGTTTGCTGACCCGTAGAGGGCCGCTGAAGCCCGTTTACCAATCGCTTGGCACCCAGGGTGCCAAGCGATTGGTTAAGGTATCAGACGCGTTCCCTGAGGCGTCCAAGCCAACATCCCAAAAAATCCGCTTGAGGCTGCCATTGCCGGCAAGCCGCTTTCTCGCTACCTGGACCCATGAACCCGCGCATCCGCAAAATTACCGGCACGGTCCTCCTGCTGGCCCTCATCGTGGTCTATTCCCTGATCATGATGGCCTTTGGCGCCACCATCCTGCCGCGCGCCAGCACCAACTTGCTGGCTCAGACCGCGTTCTATGCCGTGGCCGGCCTCGCCTGGGTCCCGCCAGCCATGTGGATCATCAGCTGGATGCATCGCGGCGACAAGCCGATCGATCGATAAGCCCCCGTTCAGCGAACTGGCCGCTCCACCGGCCTGATCGGACCGATCAACTTCGGCATTCCGGCGGCCTGCACCGGCCGGGGCACCGGCCGCGGCTGCTCGATCAGCACCGGCCCGGCAGCGGGTGCAGCGAGCGAGGCAGCCTGCCAAACCGGACGCCGCGGAACGATGCCGCGATCAATCATCGCGACCGCACGCGACCCGTCACGCCGCCCGAGAAGCTCCTCGAACCGCGCCGACGCCGTCTGAACCTTGTTGGGTTGCGCAACGACGAACGGCAGCGCGACGGTCGGCATCGAGGTTTTCACACGCAAGCTCGAAAGCCGCTGCTCGTAAGCCTCGACCAGCCCGAGCCCTTCGCTGCCCCGATGATTGACCACCTGCAATCGCGGCACCGCGTTCCTCGACATCGTCGCAACGAGAACCCCGGCCATGGCCTGCAACGGCTCGAGCGCCTCATTCATGTTTTTCGCCACTTCGATGCCCGGACCCGACGAACCCCGGTTTGACGCATGGATCGAAAAGACGTCGTGCGGCGCCACCTGCACCACCGTCACGAACCGCCGCCCCTTCGCGTCGGTCGCTTCCTTGCTCATGTAGAACGGCACGAACACGCTGCTCTTGTGCGAGCTGATCGTGTCGTACATGTCCGTGTTGCGCGAAGAATTGTGAAACTCGTGGAACACGAACCAGCGCATGTCCATGACGGTGCGCCGCCGGTAGCTGCGCCCTTCGGGAAGCCGCGGCGAATGCACGAAGATAACGTACTCGCTCGGCGACACCCACAGCCGTCCCTGCGCCAGCCACCCATCGGCGCTCACTTCGGGAAGTCGCAGATTGCAGTGCAATTGCGGACACGGCGCGAAGGTCTTCGGCTGCGGCGTCGGCCCCTCCGTCGCCTTGAGCACTGCCATCGCATCGTTGAACGCGGCCTGCCCCCGCTCCGTCCGATACAGCGGCCAACCGTCGACGATCGCCTGATCGCCCTCGCTGCGCGGATTGTTCGCCGCCGCACTCCGCGAGACGGCGAGATTGCGGCTCTTGATCGCCTCGCCGGAGACCTGCGCGATCGCCCCCGTATCGGGCAAGGCAAACAGACAAGCAGCGAGGCCGAGCCGGCGGATAATGGTCATGCAGCATCCTCGTATCGATCGAGGCACCACACTCCCCTTTCAACACGGCGACACCACGCCGACACCTGGGCCAATTGAGGCAATTTTGACGGCACGCCGCCCTGTGCTGTCCAGCACAGCGCACACCCATGGCCCTGCCTAAGGTTTTCGCATCGACGCCTTGCGACGGAGAATGGCGATGGCCCGCGAAGTAAAATACGACTGGTTCTACGGCCTCGATAACATGGTCTTCGCGCCGGACGACGGCAAAGACTACGAGCTGCGCGGCTATGATGGCGACGATGCACTACTCGGCAACGACGGCCACGATCTCCTGCTCGGCGGCAATGGTGACGACACGCTGTGGGGCGGCAACGGCGACGACGAAATGAAGGGCGGCGACGGCGACGATCTGTTCCTCATCGACCGCGGCAACGATACCTATGTCGGCGGAACCGGATCCGACACGCTGAGCTTTGCGCCACCGATCATCGTGACATCGTACGGCACCCCGGCGACCTTTGCCCCCGGCCCCTCGTCAGTGGGCTTCAGCTTCGACGTAGAGACCGGCCGCACCTTCGCGCAGACCTCCACGACCAGCGGCTACACCGACGATTGGGGCACCAAGACGCTGTCGAGCGGGATCAATGCCATCGAAATGACCGGCAAGAACGACATTCTTCGCGACAGTGACCTCGGCCGCCGTCTCTACGGCAACGACGGCAACGACATCATCGAAGGCCGCGGCGGCGCCGACCTGATCGATGGCGGACGCGGCAGTGACACCACCAGCTATCAGAGCTCGGCCGGCAGCGTGAACGTCCTGCTCACCACCAATACCGGCGATGGACACGACGCCACCGGCGACACCTACGTTAGCATCGAGAACGTCATTGGCTCGGCCTTCGACGATCTCATCATCGGCAACCACGAAGACAACGTCATCGAGGGTGGCCGCGGCGCCGACAATATCAACGGCGGCACCGGCGGCAACGATACCGCAGTTTACAAGAACGCCGGCGCCAACGAATTCGGGCAAGGCGTGATCGTCGACATCCAAACCGGATTTGGCGCACTCAACGAGGCATCCGGTGACTATCTCACCAACATCGACAACCTCGTCGGCTCGGCGCACAACGACGTCCTGCGCGGCAATGCGACGGCAAACAAGCTGGAAGGCGGCGCAGGTATCGACCAGCTGCTTGGTAGGGGTGGGGCCGATATCCTCATCGGCGGCGCAGGCAGCGACACGTTCGTCTATCGCAGCGTCGCGGACTCTACATTGTCCGCCATCGATCAGATCCTCGATTTCATCCGCGGCATCGACAAGATCGATCTGAGCCAAATCACCCCCGACACGACCGGCAACAAGACGAGCCAGATCGACACGTTCGAGTTCATCGGCACGTCCGCATTCAGCGGCGACATCGGCGAACTGCGCGCCGTCAGGATGGTCGAGAGCGACGACGAGTACATGCTCGTGATGGGCGACACCAACGGCGACCGCTTTGCCGACTTCGCGATCGAGGTCCACGTCACGAACCCAGGCCTGCTTCAGACCCTCACGGCTTCGGATTTCATCCTCTGATCGCACAGATCACTTGCACCGACGGCCCCGGCTCTCCGCGCTGGCGCGCTGCGGCCGGGGATGCATGTCGGTCCAAGGTCACGGAGTCATTCGCAACTTTCCCCGTCATGCGTTCCCGGACGAGTTGCGGCGTGCCAACGAAGCAACTCGAGCCGGGATCAAGTCCGCGCGGCTTTGGTGAGACTGTCGCAACCCTCGCAGAAGCGGCCCCGGATACGGACGCGGAAAAGCGACCGTTCCGGGAGTGCATCAGTAGGTATCGAGGCTGGTTGATATCGAACGCACTATCAAATGCATGCGTTCCCGGACGAGCTGCGGCGTGCCAACGCAGCGGCTCGATCCGGGATCAAGTCTGCACGGCTTAGGTGAGACTGTCGCAACCCTCGCAGGAAGCGTCCCGGATACGGACGCGGAAAAGCGACCGTTCCGGGAGTGCATCAGTAGGTATCGAGGCCGACCGTTACGCAGCCGCCGCCAGATTGCGCAGCACGTACTGCAGAATGCCGCCGTGACGGTAGTAGTTGATCTCGTCTTCGGTGTTGATTGCGCAGATCGTCGGCACTTCGCGCGTGACGCCGTCGGCGTACTTGATCTGCAGATTGATCTTCATGCGCGGACGCACATTGGCGAGGCCCGGCACCGTGACAGTCTCGTCGCCCTTGAGGCCGATCGACTGCCAAGACAGACCCTCTTCGAACACCAACGGCAGAACGCCCATGCCGACGAGGTTCGAACGGTGGATGCGCTCATAGCTCTGCGCCACGACCGCCTTCACACCCAAAAGATTCGTGCCCTTCGCCGCCCAATCGCGCGACGAGCCGTTGCCGTACTCGATGCCCGCGAAGATCACCAGCGGAACGCCTTCCTGCGCGTACTGCATGGCGGCATCATAGATCGGCATGATCTTCTTCGACGGGTGATGCATGGTGTTGCCACCTTCCTTCACCTGTCCAGCCGCATCCACGTTCATGAAGTTCTTGATGCGGATGTTGGCGAAAGTGCCGCGCATCATGATCTCGTGGTTGCCGCGCCGCGTGCCGTACTGGTTGAAGTCGGCCGGACGAACCTGCCGCTCCAGCAGGTAGGCGCCCGCCGGACCTTCCTTCTTGATCGAACCGGCCGGCGAGATGTGGTCGGTCGTGATCTTGTCGCCGAGCAACGCCAGAATTCGGGCGTTGTTGATGTCCGTGATCGGCTTCGGCGTCTTGGTGATGCCGTCGAAGTACGGCGGGTTCTGCACGTACGTGCTGCCCGAGTTCCATCCGTAGGTCATGCCGCCCGAGGGCTTCACTTTCTGCCAGTTGGTATCGCCCTGGAAGACGTCCGAGTACTTCGACAGGAAGATTTCACGCGTCACGTTGGCGGCGATGAAGTCGGCGACTTCCTTGTTCGAGGGCCAGATGTCCTTGAGATAAACGGGCTGCCCGTCGCTGCCCATGCCAAGCGGCTCTTTCGACAGGTCGCGATTGACCGAGCCCGCGAGCGCGAAGGCGACGACCAGCGGCGGCGAGGCGAGATAGTTCGCCTGCACGTCGGGCGAGACGCGGCCCTCGAAGTTGCGGTTACCCGACAGCACGGCTGCCGCGACGATGCCATTGTCGTTGATCGTCTTGGAGATCTCCGCGGGAAGCGGCCCCGAGTTACCGATGCAGGTCGTGCAGCCGAAACCGACGAGATTGAAACCGATCTGGTCGAGGTACGTCTGCAATCCGGCCTTCTCGAGATAGCCTGCAACCACCTGCGATCCAGGCGCCAGCGACGTCTTCACCCATGGCTTCTGCCGGAGACCCTTCTTCACCGCATTGCGCGCGAGAAGGCCGGCTGCGATCAGCACGCTCGGGTTCGACGTGTTGGTGCACGACGTGATCGCCGCGATGACGACGTCGCCGTTGCGCAATTCGAAATCCTTGCCCTCGACCTTGAATTTGTCGCCGAGTGCATTGGGCTTCTTGTATTCCCCGGCAAGCGCCGTCTCGAAGCCTGCCTTGACGGCGTCGAGTGCCACGCGGCCCTCCGGACGCTTCGGCCCGGCGAGCGAGGGAACGACATCGGCAAGATCGAGCGACAGAGTGTCAGTGAACTCGGGATCGGCGGCACCACCTTCGCGCCACAGACCCTGCGCCTTGCAATAGGCTTCGACGAGGGCGATGCGGTCCTCCGCGCGGCCCGACATCTTCAAGTACCGCACAGTCTCCGCATCGACCGGGAAGAAACCGCAGGTGGCACCATACTCCGGCCCCATGTTCGCAATCGTCGCGCGATCGGCGAGCGTCATCGATTCGAGACCCGGCCCGTAGAACTCGACGAACTTGTTGACCACGCCCTTCTTGCGCAGCATCTGCGTAACCGTCAGCACGAGGTCTGTCGCCGTGACGCCTTCCTTGAGCTTGCCGGTGAGCTTGAAGCCGATCACTTCGGGAACCAGCATCGACTGTGCCTGGCCGAGCATGGCGGCTTCCGCCTCGATGCCGCCGACGCCCCAGCCGAGCACGCCGAGACCGTTGACCATCGTGGTGTGGCTGTCGGTGCCGACGAGCGTATCGGGATAAGCCAGCGGCTTGCCGTTGGCTTGCTCACCGACCCAAACGCACTGCGCGAGGTATTCGAGGTTCACCTGGTGGCAGATGCCGGTGCCGGGCGGGACGACCCGGAAGTTCGCAAACGCGCCCTGGCCCCACTTCAGGAAGTTGTAGCGCTCACCATTGCGCTCATATTCGAGTGCGACGTTCTGATCGAGAGCCTTGGGCGAGCCGAACTCGTCGACGATCACCGAGTGGTCGATCACGAGGTCTACAGGCACGAGCGGGTTGATTTTCTTCGGATCGCCGCCGAGCGTCGTCATCCCGTCCCGCATCGCCGCGAGGTCGACGACCGCCGGCACGCCGGTGAAATCCTGCATCAGAACGCGGGCCGGGCGGAAGCCGATCTCAATCTCGCTTTTTCCGCGGGTCGCGAGCCAGTTCGCGGCGGCCTCGATGTCGGCCTTCTTGACCGTCACGCCGTCTTCGAACCGCAGCAGGTTCTCGATCAAAACCTTGAGCGAAAACGGCAACTTAGAGATACCGGCAAGGCCGTTCTTCTCCGCCAGGGCAAGCGAGAAATACTCGTATGTTTTGCCGCCAGCCGTGATGCTCGTCTTGCACTTGAAGCTGTCTTTGGAAACGACGGAAAGGCTCATGGGGCGGGCTCCTCGGAAGGACAGGGAGTTGGGGGTAGTGAGTAGGCAGTAGTGCTGCGGGAACGCTCCCTGATCACTACTCCCTACTCACTACTCACATCGATGCGCCGCCTTATAGGACGGGTCCCGCCACAAGGCTAGCAGCCCAGCCTTCGACTTCCGGCGAGCCTGACCCCGATCAAACGCCGGGATGCGAACTCGCCCAGGCCGCGCTATGAGCTAGTCCGAAGCGCCGCCCCCACTTCCCCCTTCCCCCTCGACGGGGGAAGGGCCGGGGATGGGGGTGGTGCACCGGGGACAAATCCACGTGCGACTGATCATCGACAACCTGACCCAGATGCGTGGCACGCGGCTGCTGCATGAGAACCTGTCGTTCAGCCTCGCATCTGGCGAGGGCATCGTGCTCACCGGCCCGAACGGCGTCGGCAAGACGACCCTGCTGCGCACCATCGCCGGCTTTATCCCCCCGCTCGCAGGGACAGTCCGCCTCGAAGGTACGGACGATGACGCCCACGTCGGCGAACACTGCCACTTCGTCGGCCACCTCAACGCGGTCAAAGCCTCGCTCACCGTCGCCGAAAACCTAGCCTTCTGGCATGACTTTCTCGGCCCCGAACCAGGCCGACCCACCACCGATGCCGTAGAACTGGCAATGGAGCGCCTGACCCTCGTCGACCTCGCCGACATACCCGCCGGCTACCTTTCCGCCGGCCAAAAGCGCCGCCTCGGCCTCGCCCGGCTTCTCGTCGCCAAACGCCCCATCTGGCTGCTCGATGAACCAACCGTCTCCCTCGACGCCGCCAGCCGCATGATCGTCGACCAGCTTGTCGCCGCCCAGATCAAGTCCGGCGGCATGGCCATCGTCGCAACCCACTTGCCGCTAACCGTCGACGGCATGCGGTCGCTGGAACTCGCTTCACCGCACGCGACCTCCGGCGAGGCCGCCGCATGAATGGCTTTCTCGCTCTCCTGAAGCGCGATCTGACGCTGACGCTGCGCGACGGCAGCGCGCTCGGCACCGCCCTTGGCTTCTATCTGATCGTCGTCGCCATGATGCCGCTTGGTCTTGGCCCCGACTTGCCGCTCCTCAACCGTATTGCGCCGGGCATCCTCTGGATTGCCCTCCTGCTCGCGGCCCTCCTCTCTGCCCCGCGCATCTTCGAAGCCGACCACGAGGACGGCTCGCTGGAAGCCATCTCGCTCTCGAACCAGCCGTTGGAATTCATCGCCCTCGCCAAAATCACCGCCCACTGGCTGACGATGGCGTTACCGCTCGTCCTGTGCGCGCCCGTTCTCGGCCTGATGCTCAATCTGGAAATCACCGCCTATGGCGCGCTGATCCTCAGCATGCTCGTCGGCACCCCCTCGGTCAGCGCCATCGGCACCATCGGCGCGGCGCTGACGCTCAAGGCCCGCAAGGGCGGCCTGCTGATCGCGCTCTTGATCCTGCCCCTCTTCATTCCAACGTTGATTTTCGGCATTGCCGCCATGACCGCAGCCGTCATCGGACCGACCGGAGCGGCTCAGTCACCGATGCTGATCCTGGCCGCGATCTCGCTCGCCAGTCTGGTGATCTCGCCGATTGCGACGGCCGCCGCCCTACGCATTCAGATGCAATAACAGGCAAGCCTGCCGAACGATTGCCCAGCGCTGTCCTTGACGAAAAAAGCCCAACAAAAACAGTGAGGCCGGCGAGCGGTCTCCCGCTGCCGGCCTCCTGGACGTCCTTCTTATTCGACGTTTCCCCTAAACTCTTCTATCTCTTTACTGCGTCAGCGCGTCACAGGCAAGCTCTTGATTGCGTCACCCACATCATCGCATTGCCCAGCGAGTTCACGGCCCGTGGCAGCCCTTGCAGGGTCCCGCGAAGCGGCCAAAACGACGGCGCCGAGCTTGCACTGCGTGACGATTTGCTTCGCGAATTTGTCGGTTGGGCTCGTGTGATGCGAAATGTAGGTATTGAAGCCGAGCATGGATTTGAGGGAACCGCTGGCGATCAGGACCCCGCCAATGCCGATACCCGCCAAAATCACCACCGTGCCGGCGATCATCGCCAGCATCTTCTTCAGCGTCCCCGCATCCGTCTCGAGTTCGAGCGCGTTCGCAGGCAGTAACGGTCTGGCCTTGGGCGACATCCGAGCTACCTCTCGCTTTCGCAACAAAGTTTAACGACCACCGGTAAACAGTCTGGCTATGAAATCCTAATCTTGCCTCTCACTGTGTGCCGTTTCGGCGCACGCCCACGCGGCCGGACGGGATTGAAGCCAGGACGCTTGCGCATCGGCCGCCCCAATGGTCTGGTGCCCGCGAAACTCGAATTCTGAAGGCCACTCATGACGTTTCGTTTGATCGTAGCCGCGGCCTCCGTTGCGGCCTTGGCCGGCTTGCTCGATGCGGCGCCAGCCGGAGCTGCGATGGCGGGCTCGGCCCCATCACCGGCATCGTCACGATCCACCGAACGCTCGATTACCCAGATCCGGGTCGCCGGACGGAAGGACTGCCCCCTCGGGAAAGTATATTCGAGCTATCATCGACGCTGCGTTTGGTGGCTTCCGAGCCGGACTTGATCCACCCGCCTTCGCCGCTCGCGAAGAAGATTTTTGTGACTTCGATGAAACGCCGCCATCCGCCCGGCGCTTTTTCCTGACAAAGCCTGAGTGCAGCCCCAGTACCGGGGCGCGGGGCACAAAACTAAATGCGAAGACTGGCAGCAATCGTGCTGGTGGCGTTGGCGGTCGGAGGCTATTTGCTTTCGCCGTTCCTGTCCGCCTACCAGATCCGTCGCGCCATCAAGACCGGCGACACCGCGCTGCTGGAAAACTTGGTCGAATGGCCGGCTGTCCGCGATAGCCTCAAATCGTCGCTTGCCGAAATTGATCGCCAGAAAGCGGAGGCGTCGAACCGCCACGGCATCCCCTCGCCGTCACTCTGGTCGCGCATCAAGGCGGCAGCCACCGCCGGCATGGCCGACCGCATGATCGACCAATACGTGACCGCAGGTGGCGTCATCCAGATACACCAAGCCCGCACCACGCTTAGATCGGTGACGGGAACCGGCATGCCGGCCGGCGCAACCGCGATTGCGGGTGATGCCCTCGACCCGTCCGCCGATGACACAACCGAAAGCGCCGTGACGCGCTTTGCCCGCTTTTGGAGCCGCATCAAGCGCGCCGAGTTCAAGTCGCCCGGCCTGATCGAACTTGAGATTGCCGATCGCAAAGTCGCGGAGCGCCGCTATGTCGGCACCATGGAGTTCCGCGGCCTCGGCTGGAAACTGACCAAACTGGAAATCAACGGCGTCGGCTTCTAACGCGTTCAACCGCGCACGAGCTTCACGGTTTCCTTGCCCGCGACTTTGACGACGCCACGCGACTTGAGATCGGTGGCAACGACATCCCAAATCGCCGGCCCCTCGGTACCCTCGTTGATCGAGGCCCAACCGGCCACCATGTACTCCTTGCCGGCATCGATCGGCGCACCCGTCTTGAGATGCGTCATGTCGCTGATGCGGCTGCCCATCGGTTTGTCGACATGGATCGTAAAGCTCATGCCGCCAACACGGACCATGTCGCCGCCCTGTTGATAGTACGGGTCAGGATTGAACAGATTGTCCGCGACGTCTTCGAGAATGTCTTTGATCATCGAACCTTTGAACGGCAAGCGATAGACATTCGGATACGTGATGGCCGTCTCGTTGTAGACGTCGTCCCAAGTAATGGGATCGCCCTCGATGACCGTGTTGCCCCAGCGGAA
>JAPXTA010000023.1:0-46044 GCA_033812735.1 Hyphomicrobiaceae bacterium
AGCATTCGGTGCAATTTCTCGGCCTGCGGCGTACCATGCGCGACGCAGGCAGGACAAAGCATCTGGAATGCGTGCAACACGACGATCTTCCCACGCAACTTGTCGAGCGTCAGCGCTTCTTGCGTGTTGAACCAGCGTGAGACGGCAAGTTCCGGTGCCGATACGTGCGTCTCCATCAGCGCCGCCACCAGTTGTTGGCTGCCGCGATCGTCTGAAAATGCACGGCGATAACATGCGAGGCGGCAATCAGCGCGGATGCATCTCGCTCATAGTCAGGTCTTAGTTCCTTACGGATGTCATCGGACGGTTGCGTCAACTTCACACCCATTCGGGCGAGCTTCGTCGCCAGCGCGAAGCCGGCCTCAGGTGTCGGCACCTCAAGGCTTGGTAAACAGGACGTCGTGGTGTCAGTCATGGGCGTCATCCCTCACACGGAATTGCTGGCCCCGAAGGGCCAGCATGACAACAGTCTTCGTTCTCCGACGGGGCTACTTCAGCACCGAAAGGTCCGCGCCAAAATTGATGTGATAGGGCTGACCGTCGATCACGAGCGCCGGAACTGACTTCACACCAGCGGCCTCGGCCTCGCCGAGTCGGCTTCTGTCGGTGCCGAGATGAACGATCTCGACATCGAAGACAGCTGGATTGAGTGCCGTCGCGAAGCGTTGCTCGGCATCGACGCAGACACTGCATCCGGCGTGATAGAAGGTGGCTTTCTGTTTCATGGTGGTTCTCCTTTGGAGGTTGGGGGTGGAACGTGGAAGTATTGCGCTGAAGCAACGGTCCTACTTGCTCTTGCGCGTGATGACGCCCGGAAGCGAGAGATTGCCGGAGGCGACTTTGTAGGTACCCGTCACGCACAGCAGCGGTGCCTTGCCCTGCTCGTGAACCTGGAGCTTGGCAGCGACGGCATCAAAATTGATGTTCTCGGCACCCTGAACTGGAACAGTGATCCGGACAGCAGCGCCCTTGATGAGCGGGCTCATGCCGGGGCTGTCGAGCGCGATGGGCAAGCCGGGCGCTGTTGCCGGTAGAATATCCTGCCCAGGCGAGACGTCGCGCACCTTCAGCCCGCCGGTGCAAGCCTTGTCCTCCACCAGGACAACCCAGTGCGAGTGCCAATCCGCACCGTCATTGGCAGGATCGCCGTCGCCGTTTTCATCGAACAGGGGCGTGTCGTCGAAATCAGGGTGCGCGGTGATGGCCAGCGCGAGGATGCCGGAGCCCTTGGTAAAGCCAACGACGGACGGGTCGAGCTTGGTCGGCCAGACATAGGCATCCACCTTGGAGCCTTGGAGCTTGCCGACCTTCTTCGGCTTCTGCGATCCGGCCTTGCCCCGCACCTCCATGATGAACGTCGCGAGCCGTCCGTCCGTGGTCGCCGACCCACGGACGACATCGAACGCCTCCGGGACTTTGGGATCGGGCTTGGCGGTGACGTCGTGGGCCAGTCCAGGCAGCGGTGACAACGCAAGGAGCGCCGTCAGCACCGATAAAGTCAGATTGCGCATGCAAGATCCTCCGAATTGAGTTGCCACTTTGATAGCGACTGGCTACTATTAGCTTCGCGCACGGATGAGAGTCAACAACTAATATCGAGTCGCTATTACATGACCTCTGAGGCTGCGGTCGAGGCCGCCCTACTCATCGACAGATTGGATCGGCTCGCACGCAGTGGCGAAGCCGTGGGCGAACTCAATCCGGCGCAGTGGGAGGCGTTACGGTTCATCGCACGCGCCAATCGATTCTCGCGCACGCCGGCGGCACTGGCCGAGTATTTCGGGTCGACGCGGGGGACGGTCTCACAGACGCTCATTGCGCTGGAGCAGAAGGGGCATCTCACGCGCGAGCCGAGTGAACGCGATAGAAGGTCTGTGGTCCTGGAATTGACATCGACGGGGACACAGGCATTGAAACGTGACCCAATCCTCGCCCTTGCGGCCGATCTCGCGGGCACGTCGACAAGTCAACTCGAAGCGGTCAATGCGGTGCTTCGGGATGCGCTGCACGCGATGATCACGCGCAATGGCGGTCGCGCCTTCGGCGCTTGCTATACCTGTCGGCATTTCCGCAAAGGCGAAGGCTCAGGCCGCGGCACGCCCCACCAGTGTGCCTTGCTGGATGAACCTCTCTCGGAAGCCGATAGCCGCGCCATCTGCGTGGAGCAAACGCCATCGGCGGCCTGACGGGCGCCGAAGTGCGGAGACAATGCGTCACTGGACAAGCCTACATGCCGCCTTTAAGATAACTTTCAAATATATCTTATGGGCGCAACCGATGTCTCGTGATCCACATCCCGCTGCTCCTGGCCTTGCTGTCGGCATCGACGAGGCCATGATCGAGTGTCTCGTGCAGACGTTCTATGCACGCGTCCGCGCAGATGCAGTACTTGGTCCCATCTTCAATGCTGCCATCGCGGATTGGGACGCGCATCTCGCAAAGCTCTGTGACTTCTGGTCGTCGGTGACCTTGATGACCGGTCGCTTCAAAGGCACCCCCATGCAGGCGCATGCTGCACTACCAGAAATCACGGGCGCCCTCTTCGATCACTGGCTGGCGCTGTTCACGAGTACCGCCGAAGATGTCTGCCCGGCAGAGGCTGCAGCGCTATTTGTCGACCGCGCGCACCGCATTGCACAATCACTCGAACTCGGTGTGGCGCTCCATCGCGGCCAGCGGCTCTGTCCTGGCCAGCGGCTGGTCCTAGCAACGCCTGCGGAGACATACTGATGACGCCGGCGGACGAAGATCGGCAGGATGGCAGTGGCACGTTCGCGTCGCCGCCCTGCTTTATGCATGAACTGGACACCACTTATACGAGCCTCGAGGTTGATCCTGTGGCAGCCCAGGATGTCGCGCGATGGCGAAAGGCGGAGCGCGAACGCTTGATCGCTGCGCGTCTTGCTCTTGGGATTGGTGAGCGCGAGGCAAATGCCAAGCACATCGCCCAGAGCCTCGACCAGATCGTCTCCACCTGCGCTGCTCCCGTCGTAAGTACCTACTGGCCCTTCCGCGGCGAGCCGGATCTGCGGAGCTGGATGGCGATCCTCCACGCCCGTGGGATATGCGTCGCGCTTCCCGTCGTACTTGCCAAAGGTCAGCCACTACAATTTCGCGAATGGGAGCCCTCGGCACCGCTCGCGCGAGGGATCTGGGGAATACCGTTTCCCGCCAACGGCGCCATCGTCGTTCCCAACGTGGTCATCGCTCCCGTGGTCGGGTTCGATCCGGCAGGTTTTAGGCTCGGATACGGCGGCGGGTTCTTCGATCGAACCTTGGCGGGTCTCGATCCGAAGCCCATAGCGATCGGCATCGGACATCCCATCGCATCTATCCCAACAATCTATCCGCAACCACACGACATTCCGATGGATTGGATCGTCACCGGATCACACCCGCCGCGCGCGGTCGCTTCTCGGCGCGACGCGCCCTGACACCCGAAGCCATGGCTCGAGAGGTCGTGGCGAAGCCTGAGCTCGAAGATGAGAGGTCAAAGCAGATGCCAATTTTCAGGATGCTCGGAACGATCCTGCTTTGGCCGGGTGACGCCGTCCGTCGCTGGCTCGGTCTCACCGTCGAGCAGGATGGCGGTCTCATCCGCTCATTCGTGAACCAAGCATTCTGGGGTACTGTGGCCGTTGTCGTTGCGTTGCGCTACTTCATCTAGTCAGCGGCGGGCCGCCAGAACTGCACGGCACGTCTTGAAAAGCTATCCCTGGAATGGGTGCCATTCTGCCGGTCATCACAAATGCAAGCGGGTGGATCGCGTGCGCAATCTGACTTTGACGTCAATTGTTGGCCTCGTGTTGCTACTCGCCCTTCCAGCAGCTGGTAACGCTCAACGAGTTCCAGATGGCAATGGCACGCAACGCCTGTCGCTGAAGCACGCGCGCATCACGGTCTTTACATATCGGCCGGACTGCCATGCCCCATCGCTGCTGCTCGTGTTCCATGGGCAGAATCGCAATGCCGCAGACTATCGCGACTGGGCGCGTCCCCTGGCAGATCGGCATTGCATGCTTGTAGTTGCCCCGAGGTTTGAGAAATCGGAGTTTCCGCGGTGGCTATACCAGCACGGCGGCATCGCGAAAGACGGTGAGTTGCAGCCCTCGAGCCAATGGACGGGGCGCCTCGTTCTCGCATTGATCGAACGCATCCGGCAACTCGAAGGGCGAATGATGACCTATTCCCTGATTGGCCACTCCGCAGGCGGCCAATACCTCAGCCGTCTCGCCGCATTCACACCGACCGAGGCGCAGCGCATCGTCATCGCCAATCCTGGCACGCACGTCCTTCCTGACCCCAGGCTCGACGCGCCTTATGGATTTGGCGGCGTCTACCCGATCAACGTCATGGATAAGGAATTGCGCCGGTACCTGAGTGCGCCCGTTACCATTTATTTGGGTAGCATTGATACGGGCGACGAAGGATTGAGCAAGAGTTCACAGGCAATCGCGCAAGGCCCGACGCGGTATGCGCGCGGGCTCAAAGCGTTTGAGGCCGCTCAAGCTCTGGCACGTGCGCGCGGCTGGCCCTTCAACTGGCGTCTCGTCGAAGTCCCAGGCGTCGGGCATAGGGCGAAGCAGATGTTTGCCGCACCGGAAGCATCACTCGCGCTGAAGCCGTGACAGTGTAGCAATGCACAAGTGGCAGACCGAAAGGCGTTGCAGTTCCGGGGCTACACACATCGACGCAGCATGAAGTCAGCTCGACGGGCGCTGCGGAGCGACAATTCTAACGACACATCTGATCTATATGGAGCTCGTAGGCCTGTTGTTTCGTGGTCTGGGACGGTGCGGTATAGCGCTCCGATCCTGAGTCCACTCGGCCACCGCGTCTCATCTTGATTGACGCGCCGCAGTGCGGGCCAAAAGTTGGATAATACCAGCCCAGGTATAATTTGACTCAGGGGTTCGGGATTCCCTTTCGACTGCCGCTGTGACTCATGGATCGCAGCCGTGTCGGCGATTCGGGGGGGCCATGAGCCGCGAAATCACGATCGAGACGAACCTGACCGCCGACAAGTTGCGAGCGATGGCGCGCAAGGAGCCGAAGCGCAGGGCCGCAATGCGAATGCTTGCCATCGCCAATGAACTCGACGGCTTTGATCGGGACGACGCGGCGCGTTCGGCTGGCATGTCGGATCAGGCGTTGCGTGATGCGATCAAGCGCTTCAATGCCGAAGGCGTCGCGGGCCTGCAGGATCGGCCGCGCCCGGGCCGGCCATGCCGCCTCGATGCCGAGCAGGACGCGGCGATCAAGGCGGCTGTTCTCACCGGCCCCAACATCGAGAATGACGGGCTGTCGTCGTTCACGCTCGAGGATATTCGCAAGTTGATCGCCGAGCGTTTCGAGGTCGACTATCACATCGGGTACATGGGCAGCGTGATGCAGCGTCTCGGCCTCTCGCGGCAGAAGGCGAGGCCGAGCCACCCAAAGAAAGATCCAGTCGCGGAAGCGGCTTTTAAAAAACGCTCCACGCAAATTGCGCCGTCTTGCAGCGGCAATTCATAGGAAGACCGGCAAGCGCGTTTCGCTCTGGTTTCAAGACGAGGCACGGCTTGGGCAGAAGGGCCGCACGTGCCACATGTGGTGGACGCGCGGTCAGCGGCCAGCCGGCGTCTGCGATCGCCGCTTCACCTTCGTCTACATTTTCGGTGCAGCCAAAATTGGCTCGGACGATGCGTTCGCGCTGGTTCTGCCCGAGGCCAATACGGACGCGATGCAGATCTTTCTCGACGCCTTCTCGAAAACTCTGCCCAACGACGAAATCGCCGTCATGTTCGCCGATCAGGCCGGCTGGCACGGCGCAAATGCGCTGAAGATTCCAGCAAACGTGCGATTATTGAAGATCCCCGCCTACACGCCGGAAGTCAATCCGATCGAGCGCGTCTGGCTCTACTTGAAGGAACGCTACCTCTCGCATCGCCTGCACGACGACTACGACAGCATCGTCGATGCCGCTTGCAGCGCCTGGAAAAAGCTCAGAGCCGAAAGTGGAAGGATCGCTTCGCTTTGCACCTATCCATGGCTGGAAAAGTGCCTCGCCGCAGTCAAAACTTAGCCGGGCCGGTATAACATGTCGCTTGAGGACCAGTTGATAGAGTAGGTAAAGCGCTTACCGCCAGAGGCAATATACTCGCCTACGCCGCTAGACGTGTATCTGCGCGTGAGCAAGCGCAGGCCGGAACAGCTTCTGTTCGCGGGACGGGTGGATCATATAGCAGGCTTACCGTTCGCCGGTATGCGCGGCTCGTGAATGAACGGATCAAGAGCATCGGCCTCGATCCGCTCAAGTTCGGCAAGCACTCGCTGCGTCGGACCAAGGCACCGTTGGTCTATCGCAAGACGGGGTACCTGCGCGCGACGTATCGCGTCCGGCGACCGTGGTTGCACCTTCGGTCGCCCAATGCCGCCAGCAAATATTAAATTGCCATTTCAATCACATAGGTGTTCGCACTTTTATCGTGTACGGCGCGCCAGAAACACATAGTCCGTTTCAGACACATTGACTGCATCGCGTTCCCGACACGTGGGCAGCGCTTTGCGGGAATTGACGAAGTCTTCGACGGGCTCGAGGCGACATATCCGGGCAAGTACGAACCGGTCGATGTTCACGTTCATGGTTGAGCGGGGGCAGGGCCGGGCAGTCGCTCGGCGATCGGCGATCTCCTCCGACGCTCGAGCGACCACGATCGCCTCCCACCGCAGTTTCAAGAAGCAGACGCGTCGATACGGCGAAAGCTCTTCTTCGCTCGCTTGAAGCGATCGAGCCGGTAGGGTTCTGCATCAAGAACAGGACGTTCACCCGCGACAAGGTCGGCGGCGAGCTTCCCGGCACCAGGCCCAATTCCAAACCCATGACCAGAAAAACCCGTCGCAATGAAAAATCCAGCCAGTGAAGCAACGCCACTGATGACTGGCACACCATCCGGAGTCGTATCGATCAATCCAGCCCAGGCATCCGTGATCGTCGCATTGCGGAACTGAGGAACCGCTCTCTGGAGATTAGCAACCCCTCCTCTGACGATCGCATCGTCTGGCGCCGGATCGAGGACGCGCATGCGCTCAAACGGAGTCGTCTCGTCGAAATGCCAGGACGTCGGTCGGCGCAATTCCTCAGTGAATCGCGACCCAGTCCTGACCTTGAGATCTCTCCATTCGCTCATCCAGGCAGGAAGAAAGTCGAAAAACAATCGAAAGCTGTCTGGCGTAATCTCGGCAATGCTGCCGCTACGCATGGCAACCGAGTAACCACCGTCGAGCCGCTTTCGATAAGCGAAGTTGGATCCGCCAACAGATGCCTCCGGCAAAGCCTCGACACCCTCGACGCGCGCGACGGAAGCCAGAATCATCAACTGCGGCAGATCGAGGCCGAAATTGCCGCAGAACAGCCGAGACCATGCACCACCTGCCAATAGAACGCGGTTTGCCTTGATGGGACCGTGCTCCGTGACGACGCCGCTCACTTTTCCACCAGCCGTTTCGACGCCACGCACGGCGCAATTTGTCACGATCTTGGCCCCCGCACGCTGAGCCAATTTGGCCATGGCAGGAGTCGCTTTCAAAGGCTCCGCCCTCGCATCACTGGGAGTGTAGAGCCCGCCCTCGATCCGGGAATCGAGACCCGGCAACATTGATTGCAGCTCCGACTTGCCGAGGAGACGAGATGAAACCTGGTAGTCCCGCACGTGCTCCGCCCAGTCGCTATACGTGTCACGCATGCGCGGCGTGTCGAACACGTAAAGTATACCTGCGCGACGGTAACCCGTCTCCACGCCCTGTTCCGCGGAGAGCTCCTCCCAAAGCCGCTGGCTCTCGAGAGCGAGCGGTATTTCGCGGCGGTCGCGCCCCATGACACGAATCCATCCCCAGTTCCGGCCCGACTGCTCTCCCCCGATCTCGCCTTTTTCGCAGACGACGACACGCGTACCTTTGCGAGCCAGAAAGAGCGCCGCGGTCACACCGATGATGCCACCACCGATCACCACAACGTCCGTTTCCGCTGGCAGCGGCGCATCGGAAACGATTGAATCTGGCTTGATGGGCATACCGGTCGCTCGCGATTGTCGAATACCGCAGCTATTACCGACGGCTCACACGGCGAGGTCAAGCAAGGCCTCGGTTCAGGCAAGCATCAAGTGTGAGCCAAGCGATACTTGCGACCCTGCCATACATTGACGCCGCTAACTTCGGCGTTCGAGTATTCGCATGTCATCATCGAGGATTTCGCAATGACTGCTTCAGCCACTCGCAACGGAGCCATTGAGCGCGCGCGGCGATACATCGACGACGGCTCATTCGTCGAAGAACTCGGAAGGCGAGTGGCAATCAAAACTGAGAGCCAGAAATTTCCTGATCCCTCGGCCCTCGCCGAGTGCGCCCGATACCTGACCGACGAGATGAAGCCGTCGTTCGAAGCAATGGGGTTCACGACGACGATTTACCAGAACCCATCGAAGGGCCAAGGTCCGGTTCTTCTGGCCACACGCATCGAAGACCCTCGCCTCCCAACCGTTCTCGGATATGGCCACGGAGACGTCGTTCGAGGACTCGAAGATCATTGGACGAAAGGCCAAGGGCCGTGGGTCGTGGCGCGCGACGGCGACCGCCTCTATGGGCGGGGCACAGCCGACAACAAGGGCCAGCACACGATCAACATGGCGGCAATGCGAGCGGTGATGGCCGAGCGCGGTGGCAAACTCGGCTTCAACGCCAAGTTTATGATCGAAATGGGCGAGGAAGCAGGCTCCAAAGGTCTTAAGGAACTCGTCCAGGCCAAGAAGAATGATTTCGCAGCGGACGTCTTCATCGCCTCCGACGGACCGCGCGTAAAACCCGATCGCCCGACGATGTCGCTCGGTTGCCGGGGTGCGGTGAACTTTGATCTCGTCGTGGATCTGCGTGAAGGTGGACACCACTCCGGCAATTGGGGCGGCCTCATTGCCAACCCTGGCTTCATTCTGGCCCATGCGCTGGCGTCGATCGTCGATCGGCGGGGCCAGTTGTTGGTACCCGGATTGAAGGCACCTTCGATGACGCCGGCCGTGAAGGAGGCTCTCGCCGATATTACGATCGATGCCGGCGACAAGGGCCCGGCAGTAGACGAGTGGTGGGGCGAACAGGATTTGACACCCGCCGAACGCGTCTATGGTGCCAACACGTTCAATATCCTCAGCTTCTGGACAGGCACGCCGGGTCGCCCTGTGAATGCAATCCCCCCGAAAGCCGTCGCCAACTGCCAGCTACGCTTTATTGCGGGAACGGACGTCGACAACATCATTCCGGCTTTAGAAAAGCACATAAAGAACAGCGGTCATGACCTTGTAAAGGTGACGCCGCCCCCGGCCGCCAATGACGGCGCCTTCGCCGCAACCCGGACAGAACCGGATCACCCCTGGGCCACCTTCGTGCGCGGCTCCCTACAGCGCTCGTCCAACGCGAAGCCAGCCATTGTCCCGAGCATGGGCGGCTCGATCTGCAATGACATCTTTACCGATGACCTGGGAATACCCGCAATCTGGCTGCCCCATTCCTACGCCGCGTGCTCCCAACATTGGCCGGACGAGCACATTTTGATGCCACTGTCGCGCAGCGCACTCGAAGTGATGGCCGGGCTCTATTGGGATATCGGTGAGGGTAAGGGCGTGCCTCGCCGATAAGCGGCCCTTTAGCGGGTTTGTGCCGCAGTCACCTCGACCTCAACTTTAAATTCCGGCCTCGTAAAGCCCGACACGACCAACAGTGTAGATGTAAAAGCGTCACCCATCACATAGCGGCCACGCACATTGCCATAGATGGGAAAGTATGACCGGTCAGTGACGAATGCCGAGAAACGGACCACGTCGGCAAAACTCATCCCGCCTGCGCTCAGAATAGCTTTAAGGTTCTCAAAACAGAGCACGCATTGCTCCTCGACGTCATCGGGCACAATGTCGTCCGCACGAACACCAAGCTGCCCCGACGTGACAAGGAGCCGAGCTCCCGCAGGCACGATAAGACCGTGGCTATATTTTGTAAAGGGCGGACGAATGTCCGATGGATTGAGAACCTGCTTTCCGTCACTCCCCATCGGCACGCTCCAAGGCTGGGAACACATGACGAGACTGTAGCCCATATAATCTCAGACGGGTACAAGCCCTCTAGTCATCACTACGGACACCGCAATCGATGCAGCCCTTCCCGAGCAGCAGCACGTATATTCTCGCAAACGCCAGCGTCCCGCTGGATCTGACAATGGGCGCCGACCTGCCGTCGCCGAAGGCCGACGTATTCACGCTTTGCGACGTACTGGTAGAAAACGACACAGTCACTCGCATCGCCGAACCCGGCGTCGTCAGCTCTGACGGGGTAGATCGCCTCGACCTAAAGCGCGGTATTATTCTGCCACGTTTCGTCGACATCCATACCCACCTTGACAAGGGCCACATCTTTCATCGCAGCCCCAATCCGGACGGAACCTTCCTGGGCGCGCGGATGGCAACCCTCAACGACCGCGAAAACCGGTGGAGCGCTGACGATGTCCGATCTCGCATGGATTTTGCTCTAAGATGCGCCTACGCCCACGGCACGGCAGTGGTCCGGACACACCTCGATTCACTAGGTAAACAGGCCGCTATTTCCTGGCCCGTGTTTGCCGAGATGCGGGACGCTTGGCGTGGACGAGTCCACCTGCAAGCAGTTGCCCTCTTTCCCTATGACATGGTCGTCGATGACCAACAGCAGTTCAGAGCACTTGTCGACATAGTAGCAAAGTACGGTGGCGTCCTCGGCAATCTGACCTTCATGGGCACCGCACCGGACCAAAAGCTTGAACGCGCCCTCGACCAACTGTTTCAAGCTGCATCTGCAAACGGCCTTGATATCGATTTGCATGTTGATGAGAGCGACTCACCGGATGCGCGAACTCTAGAGCCAATCGCTCTTGCTGCCCTTCGCAACAAATTCAAGGGCAGAGTGACAGCTGGACACTGCTGCTCGCTGTCCCTGCAATCGGAGATCGATCGCAGACGCGTCATCGATCGCATCGGCGAGGCTGGCATATCCGTCGTATCGCTGCCGATGTGCAACATGTACCTGCAAGATCGCACGGCCGGCCGCACGCCGCGATGGCGGGGTATCGCGCCGCTACACGAGCTGGCAGAAGCGGGCGTGAATGTTGCCGTCGCATCAGACAACACGCGCGATCCATTTTATGCCTACGGCGACCTCGACATGCTCGAAGTCTTTCGCGAGGCAACGCGCATAGTGCATTTCGATCATTCTGATCGACCCTGGTTGAAACTGTTAGGGCCAGCGCCAGCAAGCATTATGGGGTTGCCTGACGCAGGGCTCATCGCGGTAGGCAAGCCAGCCGACCTAGTGATCACACGCGCTCGAACACTAAACGAGCTATTGAGCCGGCCCTGGTCGGATCGCCTTGTAATTGTACGCGGCAAATCGATTGATCGGATCGTGCCCGACTACAGCGAGCTCGACGCCCTCGCATGAGGTCCTCACGCAAGACGGCTGAGTGAGAATCGTTCGACGTCGCCCAAAAGTTTCACGAACGCTTGCGCGCGAAACTCTGCGGTTTGACGGCCTTTCTCAGCTGTTCCAAGCAACGCGTTTCCCGCAGCTCCATCACTGTGAAGATCCTGCGCGATCCATCCAAATGCCGTGAAGCCGGTGGGCCTTAGAAGGTCGAATGACTTAGCGATCTCGACCGTTGTCGGCTCGAAGTTCTTCGCCTTCGACATATCGACGAGATCCGGCCTGAAGTGGAGCATCATCGATGTCTCCATATCGCCCGCATGTATGCCAACAGCATTCTCGAGATCGGTGTACATGCCGGCTGGGGAGCCGAAGCGCGACCACTGACACGCAACCGCAAGCATCCCGAGCCTGACCCGCAACTCACGCGCCACAATCGAGATCACGTCGACGTTGCCGCCATGCGAATTCACCATCACCAGTTTGCGCACGCCGGCCCGATACACACTCTCCCCGATTTCGGTCCAAGCGCGGATCGCCGTCTCGGCGGTGTACGTCAAAGTTCCGGCGGAGCGGATGTGTTCGTTCGATTTGCCCACGGCTTGGACCGGCAAAAAGAGCACGCTGCGGTCTGCAGGCAAAAACTTTAGCGTCTCACGAACCATACCCTGCGCAATTTCTGTATCGGTCGAAATCGGCAAGTGAGGGCCATGCTGCTCTACCGCAGCGATAGGCAAAACGGCGACAACCTTCTCTGGATCGAGACCGCGGAACTCCTCGGTCGTCATATCCATCCAGAAGCGCTTCTTCATAGCTAGTGCCTTCTGCTCAAAACTTTGCCATTGCCGAACGGACGCGTGCCAAAAAGGCCTTTCGCTGCGCGTCCGTCGCAACATTCATATGATAGAGCGCGTGATACTCCACGCTTGCCGTCGGGTCGAACAGTCGCGGCAGATAACGCTTTATGATTTTGCGCGGCGGATCACCGACATATAGCGCGGTCCACCACGGACGACCGTATGTCGTAATGCCGGCGAGACGCTTGATGTTCTGCAAGCTCGGCTTGACGTTGGCCGGGTCGGAAATATCGAACGCGACCCCCGGCATCAGCACACGGTCGAACCATCCTTTGAGCATAGCAGGAGGCCCGAACGTCCAGACAGGAAACTGCAGCACAAGTGCTTCAGCCTTTTGCAAACGCTCGACGTAACGCTCGAGGCCCCGCTGATTGACCGATGTATCATGATAAGTCCGCCGCGCATCGGCAGTGAGCACTGGGTCAAAGCCTTCCGCGTAGAGATCACAGAGATCGACCTCGTGGCCAGCCTCTGACAGTCCGTCGAGGCTATGCTCGCGGATGGCAGCATGAAAACTCTCGTCGAGCGGATGAGTGTAGAGATAAAGAACGCGCACGATCAGCCTCACGCATGCTTTGAAACAAATGACCGCATCTTGCCGGGATTGAGCAGACCAAGCGGATCAGTTTCATGCTTGAAACCATGCTGATCGACATCGACCTTCTTGTGACGGCTACCATCCTCGACCGTGAAGACATGCGGATTGGCGATGAACACACCATGCTTCTCATGCAGATCAATGATCTCGTTGAGCCGCTCTTCCGTCGTGTATCGCAAGATTGGCAGAGCGCTGCATGAGACACGGCCATTGAAGCGGATAAACTCGAGATGCTGAATGCACTCGTCTCCAAATAAATCTCGCATCTCACGTACGCTCTCAAGCACGCGATCATGCGGATAAAGGCACTGCAAGTAGGTGATGGACCGATCGACCTTGAGCCACTGCAGCGTCGTGTGGTTCCAGGTGTACTCATACAAAGGCTCCTTCGACGGACTTTCATCGAATGGCCGGGCGAGAGTAATCGTACCTCGCGACCCGAGCATCGCCTTGAACATTTCGAGCGACTGTTCAGCCACCATACCGATCACGATCGGCTTGCCGTCGGGGCAATATGGCTTGAGATCACGGAAGTTCATCGGGATCGGCCAATTGATGACGGACATCAGCTTCTTGACGATACCGTCCGCGAGCGCAACCTCGTGCGAGAACCTGGTTGCTTCGAGAAAATCGTCGAATGCGATGACGAGTTCCACCCATGGCCACGCCGGCGCCAGCGGCATTTCGAGTTCAGTCACGATACCCGTTGTGCCGTAGGCACGATTGATTTTTTGCGCGGCGTCTGCTCGCAATTCTAGCACCCGCGGCTTTTCCTCCATGGTCACGATTCGCGCGGCAAGAATGTTGCCGGGCTCGCGCAAGCCCCCATATCCGATCGACCCGATGCCACCCGAGCCGCCGCTGATGAAACCTCCGATCGTCGACATCCGCTTCGTCGAGGGATGCATGCGAAGCTCCCATCCCCCGGGCCTAGTCATGGCGTCCATACGGTCGATCCGCGTTCCGGCTTTGACACGCACCCATCCCGGCCGCCAATCGACAATCCCATCAAGGCCATTCATATCGAGTAGCACGCCACCCTTGAGCGGCACGGCTTGACCATAATTGCCGGTCATCCCCGCACGCTGGGTGATCGGAATGCGCCGCTTGTAGCAGGCAGCCACCGCCTTGATGACATCGGCTTCATTGCGCGGTTCCACGATCAGATCGGCGGATTTGCCGTGCAACTGCTTATTCAGAACCGGCGAGTACCAGAAGTAGTCCCGTGACTTACGCCTGATTGCACCGACCTCGGTAACGACAGGAATGTCGCCCAGGTCACTGATCAAGCCGGCAATATCGTACGGGGTTGTGCCGCCGGAAGAGCTTGTCATGAAGGCCTCTCGCTGAGGATGGTGCAATGTTAGACCGAACCATATACGCGCTCGAACGGCATTGCCAAACGCCACAATTGCAGGCAATCCATGAGTACATGTTGGGCACACAGGTGCTTCCCGCCAACCATCGTGCCTGCTAATCCTGCAACCCGCTCGAAGATGATCTTTCAATAGTTGGATGATCCAACCCAGGGGAGCCAAGTCGATGACCAGTCGCTTTGCAACTGATCGCAGATCTGCATTGAAGCTTGTCGCCAGCACCGGCGCTTCATTGGCAATGCCTGGCATCCTGACGCAGACGACCGCTCAGGGTCTCGACAAGATCAGCTACAATACCAACTGGCGCGCACAAGCGGAGCACGGTGGTTTCTACTACGCCCTCGCCAACGGACTATATAAGGAAGCGGGCATCGACGCGGATATCCGCATGGGCGGTCCGCAGCTGAACATGAGCCAGATCCTGGTCGGCGGCGTCGTCGACGTGGTGATGTCGAACTCGTTCGAGGCGATCAACTACGCACGTGAAAACCTGCCGTTCCTCGTCATCGGCTCGATTTTCCAGAAAGACCCGCAAGTCATTATTTCACATCCGGGCGTTGGCCACGACAAACTCGAGAATTTGAAAGGCAAGCCGATTCTGGTCGGCGGTACGGGCCGCACAAGCTACTGGCTCTATCTTAAGGCGAAGTACGGGTTCACCGACGAGCAGGTGCGTCCCTATACTTTCAATATTCAGCCGTTCGTGGCCGACAAGCAGGTGTCCCAGCAAGGCTTCCTCTCTTCAGAACCCTACGCGATCGAAAAGGAGGCGGGCTTCAAGCCAGTTGTGCACTTGATCGCCGATGCCGGCTTCGACAACTACAACACGACACTGACGACATCCCGCAGGCTGATCACCGAGAAGAAGGACGTGGTCCAGCGCTTCGTCGATGCCACCCTGAAAGGATGGTCTGAGTACATTAAGGGTGGCAAAGGCAATGATGCCGCCAACGCACTCATCCGGAAAGCCAATCCGGACATGACCCAAGACAAGATCGACTACGCGATCAGGGTCATGAATGAATACGGGATAGTGAAGTCCGGCGATGCGCTCAAACTCGGGATCGGCGCCATGACGGATGAGCGCTGGAAGCGCTTTTACGAAACCATGTCCGCAGCTGGCGCCTTCCCAGCCGGGATAGACTATAAAAAGGCGTACAGCCTGGACTTCGTAAATAAGGGCATCGGAGCCTGACGGCTCCTCAGGAAGGCACTACGGTCGGGCTGTTGTCCCGGCCGTTCTCGCATCACACAAGCTGGCACGACACTCGACGGTCCTTCGGGACTCGCAACAAAGCCCCACAAATGACCACGCCCGAGCAGCGAGCACCTGTCGTTTCCGTCCGCAAAGTGTCGAAGCAGTTTTCCAATGGAACACTCGCCGTTCGCGATGTCGATCTCGACTTGCGGCAGGGTGAATTCCTGTCGCTCCTAGGTCCGTCCGGTTGCGGCAAGTCGACGTTGCTTCGCATGGTGGCTGGCCTCGGCGACGTAAGTGCCGGCGAGATTGTCTGGCCACAGTCCTCGAACAAGGGCGTCACCGGCCACGGCTTCGAACTCGGCTTCGTGTTTCAGGAACCGACACTGATGCCATGGGCCTCGGCCCTGGCCAATGTGATAATGCCCCTGACGCTTAAAGGCGTCTCCAAAACCGAGGCCAACGGCCGCGGAGCGGCGATGCTGGCAAGTGTCGGGTTGGCCGGATTCGAAAACGCGTACCCTCGCGAACTATCCGGCGGCATGAAAATGCGCGTCTCCATCGCTCGAGCGCTCGTCACCGAGCCTCGCATTCTTCTTATGGACGAACCATTTGCCGCTCTCGACGAAATTACCCGCCACCGGCTGAACGATGATCTACTGCGGCTTTGGGAGCGTCAAAAGTTCACAGCTGTATTTGTCACGCATTCTGTCTACGAAAGCGTCTATCTATCCCAGCGCATCGTTGTGATGGCCGCCCGTCCAGGACGTGTGATCGCCGACCTCGAAGTCGACGCACCCTATCCGCGTGACGATCTATTCCGTACCTCACCCGAATACGCCCGCATGTGCCGCATCGCGTCCGACACCTTGAAGCAGGCCATCGCCGCATGAGCAGCAAGCCCTTGAGCGCTCTAAAGCCGGCGGCAGACGGCACCGATACCGGCCAAATACCTGTCTTCGCAACCGAACCGACGCTCCTCGGCATTCGGCGAAGCCGCTGGCCATCCATCATTGCGCCGCTCGTTCTTGGGCTTGCCGCGCTGACGGCTTGGGAAGTTCTAGTCCGCGCGAAAGACATTCTTCCGCAAGTTCTGCCGGGGCCGGTCGCCATCGGCTCGACCTTGTTCAACGAATGGAGTTCGCTCCAGACGAGCCTGTGGGTGACGTTGTCGATCGCTCTGACTGCTTTGGTGGCAGCCGTCGTGCTGGGTGTCGCACTGGCGGTCCTGTTCTCCCAATCGCGCTGGCTCGAATTGGCGCTTTTTCCTTACGCCATCGTCCTGCAAGTGACGCCCGTCGTAGCAATCGCGCCACTGATCATAATCTGGACCAACAACAACGTCGCCCTTTCGCTGCTGATCTGCGCGTGGCTCGTCGCCTTCTTTCCAATCCTGTCTAATACCATCCTCGGATTGAATTCGGTCGACCACAACCTGATCAATCTCTTTCAGATGTACGGCGCCTCGCGGTGGCAGACACTGCGTTACCTTCGGCTGCCAGCAGCTCTGCCCTACTTTCTGGGCGGCTTGCGGATTTCAGGTGGTCTCGCGCTCATCGGCGCAGTCGTCGCCGAGTTTGTTGCCGGCACGGGCGGTGCCTCGTCGGGCCTAGCCTTCCGCATTCTCGACGCTGGTTATCAGTTGAAGATCCCGAGGATGTTCGCCGCCCTATTGCTGATCTCGTTGAGCGGCATCGCGATATTCCTGGCGACGAGCTGGATCTCGCACATGCTTCTACGCCGTTGGCACGAAAGCGCGGTCAAGCGCGAGAACTGACAGTTCGCGCCGCGAGACGGTCGCCGTCAAGGGTGGGGAACGACCGGACGAACCGCGGCGTCAATGCAAACCGCCATCGCCTCCCTGTCTTTCGTCCGGATCGATCGGACGACCCAACGCATCTCCATCTTCGTCATCATCGTCCATGACGGGAATCGCGTAGGCGCCACGCAGCCATCGCGACAGATCGACATCCGCGCAACGCCGCGAGCAAAATGGATGAAATGCCGCCTCCGAAGGTGCCCGGCAAATCGGACAGGGAGCTTTTGCGCCAGCAGGAGGCTTGTTCGTCGGGTGCGCCATCTTGCGCTCAGCCGTCTCTTAATCAGTTTCCAATTCACTGGCGCGCAGCCAGTTGAAATGAACGGGAAAGCCCTCACCGATCAACATGTTCACAACCTCGGTCAGTGGTAAGCCCACGACATTGGTGTACGAACCCGCCAGCTTCTGCACGAAGCACGATGCGATTCCCTGGATCGCATACCCACCGGCCTTACCGCGCCATTCGCGCGAAGCGACATAGGCCTCGATATCCTCTTTCGACAGCCGCCGGAACCGGACACGCGTATCCACGACTTTGATGCGCACCCGGTCCTCAGGAGTGATTAAACAAACAGACGTCAAAACCCGGTGATTTCGTCCCGACAGCAGTTGGAGCGATGCAACCGCTTCCTCGATAAACTCAGGCTTACCGAGAATGCGGCGTCCAACTGCAACAACCGTATCGGCCGCGAGCACATAAGCGTCAGCAATGTCAGTGTCGTTGGCAATCTGATCGCGCGTTTCCTCGGCTTTTGCGCGGGCAAGCCGGGTCACCAAGCTCCGGGGCATCTCGCCCCTCTTGGGCGTCTCATCGATCGACGACGGCCTAACGCTGTCAGGTTCGATGCCAACCTGGGCGAGCAAAGTCATGCGCCGTGGAGAGGCGCTGGCGAGCACGAGCTTCGGTTTCAAGTCACCGCGTCGGCTTGACGGCCTGGACCGCGCCAATTCCTGCCGCAGCGTCTCGCGCCGCGGCCGGTCCGTCCTACTTGAAGCGGTAAGTAATCCGGCCTTTAGTAAGGTCATAGGGTGTCATTTCGACGAGGACTTTGTCACCAGCGAGGACGCGAATACGGTTCTTGCGCATTTTGCCGGCTGTGTGCGCAATAATTTCGTGCCCGTTGTCGAGCTTCACCTTGAAGGTAGCGTTCGGCAACAGTTCGTCGACAATTCCCGGAAATTCGAGCAGCTCTTCTTTGGCCATGGAGGCTCCTGACGGCGGATTCGCGCGGACAATGCGCAGGAGTGCACCGCAAATGCAAGGGGTTGGACGCCCGCCCTGGGGAGATAGGCCGCCACCTGGCCTCCCACGGACTGGCGTGCGGCTACCCCGCGACGGGATGCGCCTTGTCACACCAAATACTTCAAGATTAAAATAGTTCTCAAGCCCGAGTTGTTGAGGTCGTCCTGCGCATGTCCACATCGACCACCGATCCGATGATACTGACAGTGAAGGAGGTCGCCGCCGAGACCTCGGCCATTCGCCGCATAGATCTTGGTCGCGCCGACGGGCACCCGCTACCGGGCTTTCCCGCTGGTGCGCATATCACCGTTCATGTCCCGGGGGTCGGCCGTCGCAAATACTCGCTCATCGAGACAAATATGTCGGCGCGCGAGTGCCCTACCCCCACGCGGTATCGCCTCGGCATTCGCCTGGACCCGACCAGCGCCGGTGGCGGGATCTACATGCACGACTTGAAAGTCGGGGACACCGTCGCCGTCGACGCGCCGCAAAACGACTTCCCACTGCGCCAGGATGCCGCGGCCCCGACCCTGATCGCCGGCGGCATCGGCATTACCCCACTACTCACTATGGCGGCGGCACTGAGAGCCGAAGGCACGCCATTCAAGATGGTCTACGCCGCACGATCACGAGCCGAACTGGCTTTTCTGCCAATAGTTAAGGAGCTGTCGAACGGCACCGCGATTATCCACGCGGACGATGAGGCAGGCCAGCTGCTCGATCTGGCGCCGCACCTCTCGGCCACGCCTGAAGGCGGCAGGGTCTACATCTGCGGCCCCCGTCCGATGCTGAAGGCGGCGATGGACATTGCGAAGAAACTCGGCTGGCCGCGCGATCGGTTGGCATTCGAACTCTTCTACTCTGTGGCGCCAGGCCCCGAGACGGCAGCGCCGCCGTCGCCCCCCCCGCCCGCTGCTGCCCCAACGGCTGCATCATCGGATGGCTCATTCGAAGTCGTCGTCAAATCGACCGGCAAGAGCTACACGGTTCCACCCGACAAAACGATCGTAGATGTGCTCGAAGCCGCCGGCATCGACATTATGCACGACTGCAAAAAGGGTGAATGTGGCGTTTGCTCGGTGAACGTCATCGAAGGCGTTCCCGACCATCGCGACTTCATTCTCAGCGAGGCCGAGAAGGCCGCCAACAAGTCCATGCAAATTTGCACCTCGCGGTCTAAATCCCCGCGGCTCGTACTCGACCTTTAAGGAGGCACCGATGGCACGATACAGAGACAATCCGGACGCGGTACGTGCGCTCGTGCGCGACGCTGAGGTCCATCGCGACGTCTACATCGACCAAGAGATCTTCGATCTCGAGATGGAGAACCTCTTTGCCAACACGTGGGTTCACGTTGGCCACGACAGCCAGATCCCCAACCCCGGCGACTACTACACAACTACGATCGGCGCCCAGCCCATCATCATGGCCCGCCACACCGACGGCGCCGTCCATGTCATGTACAATCGCTGCCCCCACAAAGGCACCAAGATCGCGATCGACGGCTGCGGCAATACGGGCAAGTTCTTTCGCTGTCCCTATCACGCCTGGACGTTCAAGACCGACGGCTCACTGCTCGCGATCCCCCTGAAGAAAGGTTACGAGAACACCGGCTTTGAGCAGGCGGACGCGTCCAAGGGACTTATCCCGGTCAAGCACGTGAAGAACTATCGCGGCTTTGTCTTCGCCAAGATGAGCGACAAGGGCCAAAGCTTCGAAGACTACTTCGGCAACAGCCTCTCCAGTCTCGACAACATGATCGACAGATCACCGGTCGGAAAGCTGGAAGTGGCCGGTGGCGTTTTCCGCTACATGCACAACTGCAATTGGAAAATGTTGGTCGAAAACCAGACCGATACTTGCCATCCCATGGTCGCACACGAGAGCTCCGCCGGTACCGCCGTCGAAGTCTGGAAGAAGGTCGGCAAACCAGGCATGCAGAAGCCAATGGCTGTCGAGATTTTCGCGCCGTTCATGAGCCCCTACGAGTTCTATGAGGGGATGGGAATCCGCGTTTGGGAAAACGGCCACGGCCATACCGGTGTCAGCAATTCGATCCATGCCGACTATTCGTCCGTGCCTGGCTACTTCGAACAGATGGTCGCCGCATACGGCGAGGAACGCGCCAAGGCGATCCTCAATGAGACCCGGCACAATACGGTCTACTTCCCCAACATCATGATGAAGGGGCCGATCCAACTCTTGCGCGTGTTCAAACCGCTCGGCCCCAACAAGACGCTCGTCGAAAGTTGGACCTACCGCCTCGTCGGCGCCCCGGACATGCTGCTCGAACGCACCCTGATGTACAATCGCCTGATCAACGCGCCGACCTCCGTCGTCGGCCACGACGATCTTGAGATGTACGAGCGTGCCCAGGAAGGCCTACATTCCAACGGCAGCCCTTGGGTCAACGTGCAACGCCTCTACGACCCAGCGGAGAATGATCAGAAAGAAGCTGTGATCAACGGTACCAGCGAATGGCAGATGCGGAACCAGTTTCGTGCCTGGTCTAAGTTCATGACGATGTCGATGTGAGGGCTGCTCCATGACCAATACATCGACCTTCCCAACCGACTCCGATCTCATCGGCTTCGTTGTCAAAGAAGCGCGTTTACTCGACGAGCATCGCCACGCCGAATGGCTCGACCTTTTCACCGATGACGGCATCTATTGGATGCCGTTGGAGTGGGGCCAAACCGATCAGAAGCTGCACGCATCCCTCCTGCACGAGGACAAGGTACTCCTGACAGTCCGTGTCGAGCGCCTCAAGGGCAACCGCACATTCTCGCAGAAACCGAAAAGCCGTTGCCATCACGTGCTGCAGGCGCCTGTGGTCGACAAGCGCGACGACGCCGCAGGCGCATACGAGACCTACACGCCGTTTCATTATGTCGAGACCCGGCTTGACGAACAAACGCTCTACGCTGGATGGGCGCGGCACACGCTCGTACTGGTCGACGGCAAACTCAGGATAAAGTTGAAGCGCGTCGATCTGGTCAACCCAGAGGCGGCGTTCGGCAATATGCAATTGTTTATGTGAGCGGCAATCGGATGACGACGGCGACGACCGTATTCGAAGCATTGACTGAGACAGTCCGGCTGTTCCCGGATCGCCCGTTCGTACAGGTGTTGCCAGAAACGGCTAAAATCTACGGCATTGAGGCCGGCGAGATTACCTATCGAACGATACTTTCTGAGGCATCGTCGCTCGCAGACGAATACCGTGCCGCAGGCTTTGGCGCGGGACAACGCGTCGGTATCCTACTCGAGAACCGGCCATCGTTCTTCCGTCATTGGTTCGCGCTGAATTCTCTCGGTGTCTCTATGGTACCGATCAATCCCGACCTCCGCTCCGCCGAACTCGAATACCTCGTCGCGCATTCCGAGATTGTTGCCGCCATCGTACTGCCCTCACGCCAAGAAGACATCGTCCGCGCAGCTGATGCCGGCGGCCGCACGGTCGCCGTGTTCGGCCCAGACGACCGCGTGCCCTCGATCGGACCAGCGCCTCGCACAGCGAGCAAGCTCGACCGTGACACCGAATGCGCCCTGCTCTACACATCGGGCACAACAGGAAGGCCGAAAGGCTGCGTCCTCACGAACACCTACTTCCTCAACAGCGGCACCTGGTATCTGACTGCAGGCGGCATCATCCAACTCGGATTGGGCAAGGAGCGGATGCTGACGCCCTTACCGCTATTCCACATGAATGCCATGGCAACATCGACAATGACCATGCTCATGTCTGGTGGTTGTCTCATCGTCCTCGACCGCTTTCACCCGAAGACATGGTGGGACAGTGTGAAGGAATCGCGCGCCACGATTGTGCATTACCTCGGTGTCATGCCGCCGATGCTGATGGGTGCACCGGCCAGCGACGCTGACAAGAAACACGATGTGAAGTTCGGATTTGGCGCCGGGATAGACCGTCGCCTGCACACGCCGTTTGAGGAGCGCTTCGGCTTTCCCCTGATCGAAGCTTGGGCGATGACGGAAACGGGTGGCGGCGTCGTCATTTCAGACAACCACGAACCACGGCGCACCGGAAAGAGCTGCTTCGGCCGTCCCGGCCCCGAGAGCGAAGTCCGCGTTGTCGACGATGAGGGCCGCGATGTCGGCCCCGACTTGAATGGCGAATTGCTCGTCCGCCGGGCCGGGCACGATCCGAAGCACGGCTTTTTCCGTGAATATCTCAAGGACCCTCAGGCAACCGCCGAAGCCTGGGACGGCGGCTGGTTCCATACCGGCGATGTCGTCCGCCGCGACGCCGACGGCTACTTCTATTTTGTCGACCGCAAGAAGAACGTCATACGCCGCTCTGGCGAGAACATCGCCGCGGTCGAAGTCGAAAGCGTTCTCATGCAACATCCGCGCATTGCAGCCGTAGGCGTCGCCGCAGTGCCTGACGAAGTCCGCGGCGATGAAGTCTTTGCCTGCATTGTGCCCCGCACCGTCGAACCACCGATAACGCCCGATCGGCTAGCCGCCGACATCATGACGTTCTGCATGGACCGTCTCGCCTACTACAAGGCGCCGGGCTACATCTCGTTCCAAGAAGTGCTGCCGGTGACCGCGACACAGAAGATCCAGCGCGGCACACTGAAGTCCCTCGTTTCCGAGCTTATGAAAGACCCAGCCACGATCGATCTGCGGCATCTCAAGAAGCGGACGGCCTAACACCATGGCAACGCGTCCCGCCCGCAGATCGAAAACGCCGCGCCAGAACTACGACGGTGTTGTGTTGGCCGTCCCCGTCACCATCCCTTACCGCCGCTATTCGACCAACACAGCGCATTGGTGGATCGCCCGTGCCCTCGCGAAACTCGTCGAGAACACAAACCTCTCACTCGCCGACATCGACGGCCTTTCCATTTCGAGCTTTACGCTCGCCCCCGACACGGCCATCGGCCTCACTCAGCACTACGGCGTTTCGCCACGCTGGCTTGACTATCTCCCGCTTGGCGGCGCGAGTGGCGTTGTCGCACTGCGGCACGCGGCACGCGCCGTACAATCCGGCGATTGCGAGATCGCAGCCTGCATCGCTGGCGACACCAACCACGTCGACAGCTTCCGCAAGACGCTCTCGTCGTTCAGCCGCTTCGCGCAAGATGCTGTTTACCCCTACGGCTCGGGAGGGCCGAACGCCAGCTTCGCGCTCATCATGTCGAACTACATGCGAATGTATGGCGCCAAGCGCGAAGACTTCGGCAAGATTGCCGTTGCCCAGCGCGACAACGCTCTTCTCTATGGTTCGGTGCTGTTCAAAAAGCCGCTGACGCTCGACGACTACATGAAGGCCCGCGCCATCGCCGACCCCATCCATCTTTTTGACTGCGTCATGCCGTGCGCCGGCGCTGAGGCGTTCCTCGTCATGCGCGAGGATGTAGCACGCGATCTCGGCGTTCCCTTCGTTCGCGTACTCTCGACCATCGAACGCCACAATGCCTTCGCCGAAGACCCCATCCAGCATCGTGGCGGCTGGCGCATTGACATCGACGAACTCTATGCGATGGCGGACCTCCCTAAAGGCAAGGTCGACATTGTCCAGACCTATGACGACTATCCAGTGATCTCCATGATGCAGTTGGAAGACCTCGGCTTTTGCGAGAAGGGCGAAGGCCCTGCATTCGTCCGCGCCAATACCTTCACGATCGACGGCTCATGCCCCCACAACACGTCGGGCGGGCAACTTTCGGTCGGCCAAGCCGGTTGCGCAGGCGGCTTCCTCGGCCTGGTCGAGAGCATCCGCCAGTTGTCGGGTGCTGCCGAAGGCAATCAAGTCAAAAACGCCCAGACAGCAATCGTGTCGGGCTTCGGCATGATCACCTACGACCGCGGCCTAGCGTCCGCCGCCGCCCTACTTGGGAGGGCATGAGCAATGACCGAACCCCTTGCTCCCCCGAAACGCAAAAACCCATTGAAGCGCACGCAACTGCCGATGCTGCCGCAAGGCATCCGCAGCCGGACAGCACACGGCTTGACGCTCGCCGCAGCCGAAGGCCGCTTCGCTTTGCCGGCTTGCGCTGCCTGCGGTGCCGTTCACTACCCCCCGCGCGACGCCTGCCCGAAATGCCTCTCGGCGCGCATTGCGTTCACCGACACGTCGCCATCCGGCCGGCTCGCGGCAGCGACGACCGTCCGCATCTCACCCGACGTCTACTTCCGTGAGCGTATGCCGTGGAGGATCGGAACCGTCGTGCTCGATGTTGGCCCTTCGGTTGTAGCCCATCTGCACGGCGACGTGAGTGAGGGCGACCGCGTCCGGCTCGCACTCCATCTCGACAAGAGCGGACAAGCGGTGATGATCGCGCTTCCGGCAAAGGATACGCCCAACATGGCCGACGATCCGCAATTGCGCGAGCTGACGCTCGATCCAAAGCATCGCCGCGTCCTCATTTCAGACGGTAGGAGCGCAGTCGGCGCTGCGGCCGTGAGAGCCTTTGCAGAGGCCGGCGCCTCTATCATTTTCGTCGGCATATCGGAGCCCTGGAAGCCGCTCCCCCAGCGCGACGCCTGGTCGAAGATCAAGGGCGTCGAAATCATGCCGCTCGATGTTACCGACACCGATAGCGTGCAGGACCTCGCTGCCGAAATCGGCGCGAAAGTCGATATCCTCGTCAACACGGCAGAGCACGTCCGCCCTGGCGGCTTGCTCGAACGCCGTGGCGTGACACTGGCGCGCGAGGAAATGGAAACCGGTTATCTCGGGCTGTTGCGTCTTGCGCAATCATTCGGCCCCGTGATGAAGTTCCGCGGTGCCGATGGTCAGAACGCCGCGTGTGCCTGGGTAAACGTCTTATCGGTGCACGCTCATACGTCCGCGACCTGGCCCGGCTTCGGCGCGTTCTCGGCAGCACAGGCTGCCATGCTGTCGGCGTCCCACTCCCTCAGAGCGGAGTTGCGAAGTGGCGGCATCCGCGTCGTCAATGTGTTCACCGGGCCGCTCGAGACGGACTGGTTCCAGGCGGTGCCGCCTCCGAAGGTAGCGCCGAAGCAGGTTGCCGACGCCGTCGTATCTGCATTGAAGCGCGGCACCGAGGACGCCTATGTCGGTGATGTGGCCGAGGACATCCGCGCTCGTCTCGCCGTCAATCCGAAAGCGCTCGAACGCGAGCTCGGGAGCTGATCCAACATGGCATCGAAACCCAAAGGTTCATCAAAAGAAAAACCGCGCGAAGCGCCAAATCCGGAAGAAGGCCCGCTGCTCGCCTTCATGTCGGCGATGACCCGCGGCGACATCCGTGTGGTCGATCTGACGCAGACTCTGTCGCCGGATTTTCCGGCACTCGTATTGCCGCCGGAACTTGGGCAATGCGCGCCTTTCCGCATCGAGGAAGTGTCACGCTACGACGAGCGCGGTCCCGCCTGGTATTGGAATAACATCTCGATGTCGGAACACTCCGGCACCCACTTCGACGCGCCGGCACATTGGATCTCAGGTCGCGATCTCCCCGAGAATGCGACCGACAGCATACCGCCGGCCAACTTTATCGCGCCCGCCATCGTGATCGATATCAGCGCCAAAGCTGCTGCCAATCCGGACTATGAACTCTCGCTCGCCGACATCGAGACCTGGGAGATTGCGAACGGCCGTATTCCCGCAAACAACTGGGTTCTTCTTCGCACCGACTGGTCGAAGCGGTCGCCAGCGGACTACGTAAATCTCCGCGACGACGGCGCACACACGCCCGGCCCGTCAGTGGCCGCGATCAAGTTCCTCGTCGATCAGCGCAAGATCCTAGGCCTCGGCGTCGAAACCATCGGTACCGATACCGGTCAGGCGATGCACCAGAGCCCACCCTATCCGGCACACTACTTTCTGCACGGCGCGGGCCGTTACGGCCTGCAGTGCCTGACCAACCTCGATCAACTCCCGCCCACGGGCGTGTTGATCCTGGCCGCACCGCTCAAAATAAGACAAGGCTCCGGCAGTCCGCTCCGCGTTCTCGCTATGATCGACAAGTCGTCAGGAAAAGCTCGATGACCCGCCGCAACGTCGCAATCGTCACCGGCGGCAGCACCGGCATCGGAGCAGAGATCTGCCGCAATTTGCTCGCGCAGGGCTACGAGGTCGTCTCTCTTGCACGGCGCCCGGCTGAGCCGCATCCCAAGCTCACGAGCATCAGTGTCGACTTGCTCGACGCAAAGGCAACGGCCGAAGCCGCGCGCGATATCGCCACGCGCTTCCCCATCACTCACGTCATCCACAATGCCGGCGTGATCCGCGCCAATCTCGTGGAAAAAACGTCGACGGACGACCTCGCGGCGCTGTCGCAACTCCACCTCGGCGTTGCGCTGTCGCTAGTCCAAGCCTGCGTGCCGCGCATGAAAGCGGAAAAATTCGGCCGCATAATCTTGATGTCTTCTCGCGCCGCGATGGGACTTGCGACGCGGACTGTCTATTCCGCGACCAAGTCCGGCATGATCGGCATGGCGCGCACCTGGGCGCTCGAGCTTGGCGCGCACGGCATCACCGTCAACGTGGTCGCCCCCGGCCCCATCGAGGCGACTGAAATGTTTCACGACGTCATGCCGAAGGGCGATCCGCGCATCGCGGCGCTCGCAGCCAACATCCCGGTGAAGCGCCTCGGAACCCCCGCCGACGTCGCCAACGCGGTATCGTTCTTCGCTGCTGAAACCGCCGGCTTCGTCACCGGCCAGGTGCTCTACGTCTGCGGCGGCGCCAGCGTCGGCGCGGTCTCCATCTGAAAAACTTTCCGAAGGTTGCGAAGCAGCGTAATAGCCCCTTATGGCAGACGCTTCCGACAACCGCCGCCATCTCGAGGCCTTCCTCGACATGCTCGCTGCCGAACGCGGCGCGAGCCAGAACACGCTCGACGCCTATCGCCGCGATCTCAATGCTTTTCTCGACGCATTGGACGGGGCGGATATTGCGCTGACAGCCGCTCGTCCCGAGCATATCACCGCGCACCTGAAGGACCTGGGCGCACAGCAGTTGTCTCCGGCCACGCGCGCGCGCCGCCTTTCCGCCATCCGCCAGCTTTTCAAGTTCCTGGCGGCGGAAGAGATTATCGGCGACGACCCGGCAGCAAACTTCAAGGGGCCGAAGCAGGCACGAAAACTGCCCTCGACGTTGAGCGTGGCAGAAGTAGATCGACTGATCGACGCCGCACGCCGCCGGATCGATGGCAAATCCGGGCGCGAGTTCGTACGCGCACTACGCCTGCATGCCCTGATCGAAATGCTCTATGCGACAGGCATGCGCGTGACTGAATTGCTGACATTGCCGCGCAACGTACTCGTTGGCGATGGCCGCGTGCTCACCATCAAAGGCAAAGGCGGACGCGAGCGGCTGGTGCCGCTGAACAACGGCGCCCGCACCGCCCTTGAACGCTTTCTCACAGTGGGAACGCATGGAGAACCCGGGTTGACGCCGATGCTGACAAACCGATGGCTTTTCCCGTCTCGCAGCGCCGAGGGTCATGTCACGCGACAACGTTTCGCCCAAGAATTGAAAGACCTTGCTGCCGAGGCGAGTATCGATCCTGAGCGTGTTAGCCCGCATGTGATGAGGCATGCATTTGCCAGCCATTTGCTTGATCGAGGTGCGGATTTGCGGGCAGTCCAACAGCTGCTTGGACATGCGGATATCTCGACGACCGAGATATATACTCACGTACTCGAGGAACGCTTGAAGCAACTCGTTTTCGAGCACCATCCCCTTGCCAAGGCGCGCTGACCGCGAACCGATCAATTTGAAGCGATCCGACGGCGTTAATCATTGTTCCCATCATTTCGCCATTGATCGATGCAACGTCTGTGTTAGTAACGCATTTCTCTTGTCGGACCATCGGCCGGTATGATGGCGATAAACTCAGTCATTTCCAGCGTCGGAGTTTGTAGTTATGTGGCGTAACGCGTTTGCGGCGGCGGCTGTGCTGCTGCTCTTCATGCCTGAAGCAGAAGCTCAAGGCCGCAATTGGGTTCCCTGGCAGGAGATCGACCGTCCGGCTTATCGCCGCGCACCGGCATCTGCTCCCCCGCCGCGCGGCGCCTACCGTGCGCCGGCCCCCGCCCAGCGCGGCTGGTTCGACGACGATGATGACGATAGCGTGTTCGCTGCGCCGCGCGGTGGACAGGTTCCTGCGCCTCGCTCGGCCGTTCAATTCCCGAAGCTGATGGAAGGCGGCGCACGCCCCGATATTTCCCCAGCGACGCCCCCAACGGTTCGCTTCACCGGCTACGCTGCCGGATCGATCGTGATCGATACCGCCGGCCGGGCGCTCTATTATGTGACGTCGAACAATTCGGCGTATCGCTACCCGATCTCGGTTGGACGCGAAGGGTTCACTTGGCGCGGCACCGAAAAGATCAGCCGCGTCGCGGCATGGCCGGACTGGCACCCGCCGGCAGAGATGCGCCAACGCGACCCCCGCCTGCCGGAGAAAATGACCGGCGGCGTCAATAACCCGCTCGGTGCCAAGGCGCTGTATCTCGGCAACACCCTCTATCGCATTCACGGCACGAACGACTCGCGCTCGATTGGCTACGCGGCGTCGTCCGGTTGCTTCCGTATGATGAATGCGCACGTCACCCACCTTGCGAGCGTTGCTGGAGTGGGCACCACGGTTCACGTCCTGGACCGCTTGCCGCGCAATGTGGCGTCGCTGAACTGACGGGGCGGATCGGATTGAGCACAAGAGGCGGAGGAGCCATCCTCTGCCTCTTTTTCGTTCAATGCCCGGACCTCATCCGACCAGATTGCTCACCCGGCTTGGACCTCCCGACTTGGACCTCTATGATCGTGGCAAAAATCTCTGGAGGCCGCGATGCCTGATGCGACTTTTGAAGAACGGCTTCAGTTACTGCGCGCCAAATACGGCGCGGCATCGGCCGGAGATGTCCACGATCCTGCGTTCAGGCAGGTTGTCGATCTCATATTCCAAGGCAGCGACCGGCGGGCAAAGCCATACGAAGGCGTGTCGTCCTTTCTCGACGCACCACTCATGCTGGACGCCGCCGAGCGTGCTGATTTCGGAGGCCTCGATATCGCACTGATCGGCGTGCCGATGGATCTGGGCGTAACCAACCGGCCGGGCGCACGGCTCGGCCCCCGCGCTGTCAGAGCCGTAGAGCGCATCGGTCCCTACTCCCACGTCCACCGCATAGTCCCCTTGAGCCAAGCGAAGATGGCCGATGTCGGCGATGTCGCGTTCCAGTCTCGTTTCTCGCTTGAACAAAGCCACTCCGACATCGAGGCATACTTCACCAAAGCCGTCGGCGCTGGCGTGGCGCCCATCGCGGTCGGAGGCGACCATTCGATTTCGCTGCCGATACTGAAGGCGGTAGGGCGGCGCGAACCGGTCGGCTTGATCCACATCGACGCCCACTGCGATACCAGCGGCCCGTTCGAGGGCGCCAAGTTCCATCATGGCGGCCCCTTCCGCGAAGCGGTCCTTGCCGGCGTCCTGGATCCCAAGCGCTGCATTCAGATCGGCATCCGCGGTGCCACGGAGTATCTCTGGGAGTTTTCCTACGACAGCGGCATGACCGTGATCCACGCCGAAGAGATCGACACGCTCGGCATCGAAGCGGTGTGCGCCAAAATCCGGGACGTCGTCGGCGACGATCGGACGTATTTGACATTCGATGTCGACAGCCTCGATCCCGCGTTCGCCCCAGGCACCGGCACGCCTGAGATCGGTGGCCTGACGAGCCGAGAAGCACTCGCGCTCGTGCGCTCCTGCGCTGGTCTGAACATCATTGGCGGCGACGTCGTCGAAGTGGCCCCGCAGTATGACGCCACCACGAACACGGCGCAGATCGCCGCCCAGATGCTGTTCGAAATCGCGACGCTCGTGGCGATCAACGTATCCAGCCGCAAATCGCGGGCCTGAGTAGCGCCGCGTCAAATTCATTCAACCAACTGGTTGACTATTGACCGGCATGCACCTATATTCAACCACATGGTTGAACAACAAACATCCCCGCTCGACTTGATCTTTCATGCGCTTGGAGACGAAACGCGCCGGCGCATGCTCCGCGATCTTGCGAAAGGCGAAAAATCGGTGAGCGAGCTTGCGGAGCCGTTCGAAATCTCGCTCGCGGCGGCATCGAAACACATCAAGACGCTCGAAGCTGCGGGGCTCCTGCGGCGCGAAATCCGCGGCCGCACACACATTTGTCGACTGGACCCAGGCCCTCTCGCGAGCGCTCACCAGTGGCTCGGCGCGTACGAACAATTCTGGACCACTCACCTCGATATCCTCGAGGCACTCCTCGGCCGGGAAAAGCAGCAGCAATCAGTCCCTCAGCGTAAGAGAAGGAAGTGATCATGAGCAATCAAACGAAATCAAACGGATATGGCACGCTGATCGAGCCCGCCACGTTGAAGATCGAACGGCTTTTGCCAGGCCCCATCGAGCGCGTTTGGGCTTACCTGACAGAAAGCGATCTACGCCGAAAATGGCTGGCATCAGGGGACATGGAGTTGAAGATCGGTGCGGCGTTCGAACTCGTCTGGCGAAACGACGAACTCAACGAACCGCCGGGCAAACGCCCTCCGGGCTTCGACGCGGAGCACCGCATGCAGGCCGTCATCACCGAACTCGACCCACCGCGAAAGCTCTCTTACACGTGGGGACGAAGTGGCGGCGTGACGTTCGCGCTTGAACCGCGTGGCAGTGACGTCCTGTTGACGTTGACCCACCATCGCCTGCCGGATCGTCAGATGATGTTGATGGTAAGCGCTGGTTGGCACGCCCACCTCGACATCATGGCAGCCCGCATCAGGGGCGAACCGCTACCGCCGTTCTGGGACACGTGGCTGGCACTGAAGGAAGACTATGATCGCCGCCTACCGGCATGACGACACGCCGTTGCCCTGCCTCTCGCAATAGAGGCGGGGCAACGGAGTGTCACATCCGCTCGTCACGGTAGACGTTGGTGACGTCTCCACTCCATGCGCCGTTGAACTTGGCAAGCAAGCGGTCGGACACCGATTGACCACTCGTGACGATGTCATCGAGGAAGTCGAGATGCACGCCCTCGTCGCGTGATTGCGCGTCGAGCCTTGCGCGAGCCTTCAACCCCGTGCGCGCGATCGCAAGAGTGTGGCGCGCGATATCCCGCACCGAACCGTGAGGAGTTGCGAGCCGGATACCCTGCTTGGGAACGCCGTCGCGCATCATCTCTCGATCCGCCGTCGACCAGCCTTTGACCAGATCCCACGCGGCGTCGAGCGCGGTTTGATCGTAGAGCAACCCGACCCAGTACGCTGGCAGCGCGTTGATATGTGCAACTGAGCCCGCATCCGCGCCACGCATTTCGATATAGCGCTTGAGACGTACATCCGGGAACAAAGTGGTGATGTGATCGCCCCAATCGTCGATCGTCGCGACCTCGCCCGCAAGACGCGGATCGCTCTTGAGCGCCGGCAACGTGCCATTCATGAATTCGCGAAACGAAGCACCGGCCACGTCGATGTACTCGCCATCGCGGTAGATGAAATACATCGGCACATCGAGAGCGTAGTCGACATAGCGCTCGTACCCCATGCCGGGCTCGAACGCGAACGGCAGGTTGCCCGTCCGCTTCTTGTCGGTATCGCGCCAGACCTCGCCGCGCATCGTCTGAAATCCGTTCGGCTTACCTTCGGTGAAGGGAGACGAGGCGAACAACGCCTGCGCGATCGGTTGCAGTGCCAGTGAGACACGCAGCTTCTTGGTCATGTCGGCTTCGTCGGCGAAGTCGAGATTCACCTGCACCGTCGATGTCCGGTACATCATGTCGAGACCGAGATGTCCGACCTTCGGCATGTACTTCGTCATAACGGCATACCGCCGCTTCGGCATGGTCGGCATTTGATCCCGCCGGAATAGCGGATCGAATCCCAAACCGAGCATCCCGATTCCAAGCGGTTCGCAAACGGCATGCACCTGCGCGATGTGATCACGTGTTTCGTCAGCAACCTCGTGCAGCGTCGAGAGCACGGCTCCAGAGAGTTCGAATTGCCCGCCGGGCTCGAGGCTGATCGTCGCGCCGAGCGGCTCGCTGTCGGGGCGCTTCAAAGCAATGACGGTCTCACCTTCTTTGATCGGCTCCCAGCCGAACTTGGCACGCAAGCCGTCGAAGATGGCCCGAACGCCGCGCGGCTCATCGTAGGCAGGCCGCGTGAACGTATCTGTGTGGAACAGAAACTTCTCGTGTTCCGTGCCGATGCGCCACTTCGCACGCGCTTTCTCGCCCTTTGCGATCCAAGCGACAAGATCCGATCGCGATTCGATCGGCGGACTGGCGTCTGAGGCCTGGCGTGTGGACATGGAAAGCCTCGAGGCACGTTAGAGACGACAAACGCCGCCTTTGGCCGGGCGGCGCTGCCAAGGGTTATGGCGTCCGTCGCGCGTCCTTACAAGAGGCAGTGGCGGCAACCCATTCAAGCTAATTTGTCCAGTCACCAAGCACTGCATTGACGAGCGCTAGTGCCGCGACGGCAGCCGTATCAGCCCGCATGATCCGCGGACCAAGCCCAATCGCATGGGCCGCGCCCGTTGCGATCACAGCAGCCCGCTCGCCCTCGCTGAAGCCGCCTTCGGGGCCGATCAGCACGGCGAGAGGGAGGCCCCTTGGAATGCGCCGCAGCAAATCAATTGGATTATGCTCATTGGAAGCCTCATCGCAGAACACAATTGCTCGTTCCGGCTTCCACCCAGAAAGAACAGCCATCAATTTGAGCGGAGGCAGAACGTCAGGCACCCGCAAAACGCCGCATTGCTCGGCGGCCTCGATCACATTTGCGCGCATCCGTTCGAGATTGACGCGTTCTGCAATCGTCCGCTCGGTGATAACCGGCCTCAGCCGCGCAACCCCCATTTCGGTCGCCTTTTGCACCATGTAGTCGAGGCGCGAACGCTTCAAAGGCGCGAACAGATAGTCGATGTCGGGTCCGCCGCCCTGTTCGCGGGTCTGGACCCCGATCTCGAGCGCCACATCGCGCTTGCCTTTGAGTTGCAGCTGCGCACGCCATTCGCCATCACGGCCATTGAACACCAGCAGTTGCGCGCCAGAGCCGAGCCGCATCACGTTCCGCAAATAGTTCGCCTGCTCGCTGCTGCAGGCAACAAGCCGCCCCTCGGCGAGATCGCTCTCGACGAAAAGGCGCTGTGAGGTGAAATCGTGAATCGCCATGGTGTTGCTGATCTGTCATGCACGCTCGCGCCGCGTGTCCCAAGGGGTGCAGCGGACACATGTTCGACCTAAGCTCTACCGGGAACCGCCACCCGCGGCCAGCCCACGACACCAACAAAGCAATACGCGATGTCATCCGCCCCTGAAGAGTTACCGAACCAAACGACCGACAAGCCGCAAGCGCGCGTCGCCGATGCCGCGCCGACGAACCTGTTCGATCAGATCGCACCCCGCTGGGCCATTCCCTATGGCCATCTCGCCCGCTTTGATCGCCCGATCGGCGCCTGGCTGCTGCTGTTTCCCTGCTGGTGGGGCCAGGCGCTGGCGGAAGTTAAGGTCGGCCATGTCTATCCGAACCTCTGGTATCTCGTTCTGTTCCTGATCGGCGCGTTCGTCATGCGCGGCGCTGGCTGCACGCATAATGACATTGTCGACCGCGAGTACGACAAGCGCGTCGCGCGCACGGCAAGCCGGCCAATCCCGTCCGGCCGCGTCAGCGTCTTGCAAGCGCTGCTCTTCGCCGTCGGCCTCTCGCTCGTCGGCCTAGCAGTTCTCGTTCAATTCAACCGCTATACGATCGTGCTTGGCATATCGTCTTTGCTGCTGGTCGCTGTGTACCCCTTCGCCAAACGCTATACGCATTGGGCGCAGCTCGTTCTTGGCCTGACATTCAAGTGGGGCGCGCTGGTCGGCTGGACGGCCATCACCGGCAACCTCGCCTGGCCGGCCATCATCCTCTACGTCGGCTCTGTTCTCTGGACCATCGGCTATGACACGATCTATGCCCACCAGGACAAGGAAGACGATGCACTCCTCGACCTGAAATCCACCGCGCTTTTGTTCGCTGACAAAACGCACGTCTACGTCGGCGGCTTTTACGCAGTCGCGTGGATTTGCTGGTTTGCCGCAGCCTATCTCGCCGGCGCCGGCATCATCACCAACACTGCCCTCGGCCTCGTCGCGCTCCACTTTGCCTGGCAGATCGCCACCCTGGACACCTCGAAGCCCGACAACTGCCTCGCTCGCTTCAAATCCAACCGCGTCGTCGGCTGGGTATTCTTCCTCGGCCTCGTAATCGAGATGCTGCTCGTCAACTCGGCAAAAGGGCCCTGACGCTCTAAAGGGCGCTCAATTCCCAAGCATGGGGAAAATCGCCGTAGTCCGATGTCGTGACGCCATTGCGAACCGACCCGGGATAGCTCTTCAGGGGCGCAACGACTGTCAGGCGGAGCACCTGCGACTCGCCCGGCTTCAGCAACCCGGCATGAACCGCGGCAGCGCCGAGCGTCGAGTCGCGCGTGTATGGACCTGAGCCCCAGATCTGGCCCTCCGTCACGCCGGTGATGCGGAAATAGTAGACCGCGCCGACAACGTCGCACATCCCGTGCATGCTGGAAGGCGTATCCGACGCGACCTTGCCGTCGTCGAGAATCTTCTTCAGCTGGCGCGGCGAGAGCTTGCTGCGCTTGTCGAAGTAGGTGACGAGTTCGTGCACGACTTTCATGTTGGCTTCTCCCAGTCTCAGGATTTCGGCATCGTCACGACGCGACCGTAAGGCGGCTCGAACGTCGTCGTCGCCCCAGGAACAACCCAAAGAACCGCATAGGGCATCGGTTCCCTGGGATACGTGATGTCGCCATCGGTGATGACGATGGCAGCGGTCACACGCGGATCCTCTACCAGCGCCGCAAATGCCGCTGTGAGGTCACTCCCGCCATAGCCCTTCACTTGGTACTCGGCGAGTTCCGCGGGCGACAACCGCTCATCAGACGTCACCGTGGTGTCGCATTGCACGATCCGGATGTCGTCGATGCCCGTCGCCTCGCAGAAATCGGCAATAGCGCCAATTGCGAAAGGAATGTCGTCGCTCATCGAGCCACTGGTATCGAGGATCACGTTCAGCGTCATAGTCTCGCGGCGGCGGCCCGGCAGCACGATGTCCTCACGATCCGCCCCGCGGCGCGATGCGCGCGTAAACGTGCGCTCGCCCGGCGATACGCCCTCGAGCCATCGCTGGATCGCCACCTGCCAGGGCGTGCGATAGATGCCGCGCAAGGCACGAACATTTTGCTGGCCGCCGCCCGATCCGATGCCGCGTCCGCGCATCGCCCCGAGCGCCGCCGCCATCGCCAACCCCTTGACGGCGAGATCGCGGATCGCCCTCGCGCGTTTGTCCTGCTCTTCGGCAGACCCAGGAAACATCTTGCGTTCAAGTGCAGCATCAAGCACGTCGCCCGCATCTGGCGCCCCACCGCTGAGCGCAATCTCGATTGTTACCGTCTCGCCATCCCAGACCCGCGACCGCGCCTGCGTCGTGTTCGGGTTACGCCGCATCTCGAGAACGATGTCCTCCGCCGTGCGCTCGCGCGCGCCGGGCATGTCGAGGCCGCCGGCCGGAATGCCCATCCCGAGCGCATCGCGCAACATGTCGTTGATGATGTAGTCGTGCGCGTAGTTGAACTCGAGATGCTTCGAGCCAACGGCGCGCTCGTGTGTGCGCAACGCCAAATGCAAAAGTTCGTGAGCGAGCACGAACTGCAAATCGGCATCGCTGAGCTTGGCAGTGAACTGTGAATTGGCGACGAGCCGGCCGGACGCGAAAACGCCCATGGTAGGAACGCTCTCGTCGATCGCCACGCGTACAGCTGCCGCAAGCCCGGCGAACTGCGGAAACGGCACGGTCAGCCGCCTGAGCCCGCGGTGAATCCTGTCGAGCGTCGCCTGCTGACCGGCCGACGTTGCATGGACCGCCGTCGTCATGCCGCCGTCACTTTCTTGAGAAGGTCGAACATTGCACGCTCCGCACCGATTGCCCCCCACTTCTCGACCATGCCGGTCAGCACAATGAGCTGATGCTCCTGCGTGAGTGAGCGCAGAAAGCGGTTGATGGCACGCGGTGGAAAACTGTCAGCACGTCCGTCACGCACGAATTGGCGGATGCATTCGAGAATGAACCAGCGCGCAGAGTCGCCGGCGGGAAGCAGCGACGGCTCTCGGATGTACTGCTCGATCGGCAGCACCGTGCCGTTGGCTTCCTCGGCAAGCGCACAAAACACCGCCGCGTCCTCGGGCGACAGCCGGCCGAAGGCCAGCGCGCGCCGCGTCTCGTTCGTGAGCAATCCGCCCTTCTCGGCCAGATCGAAAGCGCGCGAGAGATGTGACCACGAACGCGGCGTAGAAAATGGCACCGGATCGGCGGGCACGGGCCGCATCAGAGCATCCGGCACCGTCTGGATGAAACTGCGGATTTCCTTGCGGATGCCACTGCGCTGCGCCCAGCCGAGCCATTCGTCGACATCGTGACGGATCTGCAGGATCGTCACGCGGTTGACGAGTGCCGAACTCATCGCACGAACCAGCGCCCGGTCCTGCAACCGGTTGCCGGCAGAGACGACCCACGTTCCCTTCGGCAACTGATGCTCACCGAGTCGCCGCTCCAGCAGCAATGAATAGAACGCCTTCTGCACGTCGGGAGCGCACGCAGGCAATTCATCAAGGAACAAGCAGAACGGCTCGGGCCGCTCCGGCAGCAGAATGCGTGGTGGACAGAAAACCGAACGCTCGCCAACGATGCGCGGCACGCCGCTCACATCTTCAGGTGCGATCTGCGTGCCGAGCAGCGAACGGCACGGCAAACCGGCTTCGCTCGCAGCCTCGTACACCATCTCGGACTTGCCGATCCCCGGCGCCGACAACAGCAGAAAGCTCTGCTCATGCGCCATGCACTGGATCAGCTTCTTCGCCTGGCGAAGTGTGACGACTTCATTGAAAGCAGTATTGGCGGCGAGCATCTCTTTGCCCTCTCGATCGCGCCGCAACTAGGCGCGTGTGAGGCAAGAGTGTGGGGGGCCGTCCGCATCACGAATAAGACGCCGCGATGGAATAAGTTTCTCAAACAAAAGCCGCGCTATTTGCGCGGCTTTTGACACAAGCGTAAATCATCGGGAACAGGAACTTGCAATCTCATCTCCACGAGCCGCATCACATCAGCAAAATCATTCGCCCGTGATGCGGCCCCATGAGTTGCAATTCGCTTTCGTCAGTTGCCTTTGACGCCCGCTTCCTTGATGACCACGGCCCACTTCGGAACCTCGGCTGCAAGCTGCGCCTTGAGCGCGGCCGGAGTCGCCTGCTCCTGAGCAACCGGCACGGTGCCGAGGTCCTTGAAGCGAGCGATCACCTTCTCGTCCTTCAAAGCCGCCTGCAGCGCACCAACGAGCTTATCGGTCACGTCCTTCGGCAAGCCCTTCGGTGCCCACACGGCGTGCCATGCGGAAACGTCGAACCCCTTGATCGCAGCAGAATCCAGCGTCGGGAGATCAGGCACGGACGACACTTTGAACTTCGTCGTCACCGCATAGCCCTTGATCTTGCCGTCCTTGATTTGATTGGTCGTGTTCGTCGTCTGGTCGCACATAACGTCGAACTGACCGCCAAGCAGATCGTTCATTGCAGGGCCTGTACCGCGATAGGCGACGCCGTTCATTTTGACGCCGAGTTCCTTCTGCAGCATCATCGCGCACAGGTGCGACGCCGACCCGATGCCGGCATGGCCATACGTTGCCTTCTCACCCTGCGACTTGATCCACGCGAGCAGTTCGCCCACATCCTTCGTCGGCAGAGCCGCCTTCGACACCAGCGTCATCGGCACGTCCGTAATGCGGCCGATGTGATCGAAGTCCTCGAGAACATTGTACTTGAGATTGTCGTAGAGAGCCGGTGCGGTGGACTGGGCAATGTGCCAGACCGCGATCGTGTAACCGTCAGGCGCTGACTTCGCGACGCGCGCCATGCCGACCGTACCGCTCGCACCCGCAACGTTTTCGACGACAACGGTCTGACCAAGTGTCCGGCTCATCGATTCCGCGATGAGACGCGCCACGGTATCGGTCGGCCCGCCAGCCGCAGCCGGCAGGATCAATGTGATCGGCTTGTCGGGATATGCCGCCTGAACTGGTTCGGTGATGGCAGAAATCGCAAAGGTGGCCATCGCTGCCGCGATGAAGAGACGTCGTCCGAGCATTCTCACTTCCTCCGGGTTGTTGCGCGTTATCCAGCACAATTGTCGCCCGCCCGCAATTGCGTCGCGTCGTTCCGCTGGACCGTGCATGAAAGGCCGCTATCCTTCCTCCGCACTACGAACCGGGGGAAGCAGCATGCTGGGCTACATTACCATCATCTTCGCTTGTCAGCTCGCCGGCGAACTGATGGTTGCCACTCTCCGGATACCCATTCCAGGGCCGGTCGCCGGCATGCTGCTTCTGTTCTCAGGATTGATCATGCGGGGCTCGATACCCGACGATCTCGGCAAGGTCGGCGATTTTTTTCTGTCTAACTTCTCGCTTCTGTTTGTACCGGCAGGCGTCGGCGTCATGCTCCATGCGGGGTTGCTCGGTAGGGAGTGGCTGCCACTTGCCGTTGCCCTAGTCATAAGCACGTTGATGACGATCGCCGTAACGGCGTGGACCATGCGCTGGCTCTCGAAACCATCGGACGAAGGCGATCAGCCATGACCGGACTTCGCGACGTCTGGGTTTATCTTTCCGCATCCCCGCTGCTGCATCTGACATTGACGCTCATCGCCTATCAGGCCGGCCTCTTTGTTTACCAGCGCGCCAAGCTCAACCCGCTCTGCAATCCCGTGCTGATTGCGATCGTAGCCCTGGTTTGCCTCCTCTGGGCCACCGGCACGAACTATGAGACCTATTTCGCAGGGGCGCAGTTCGTGCATTTCCTGCTCGGTCCCGCGACGGTAGCATTGGCCTTCCCACTCTACCGGCAAATCGAACAAGTGAAACGATCGGCACTCGCGCTCGTCGTATCCCTGCTTGCGGGCTCTCTGACGGCCATGATCTCGGCTCTCGCGATTGCGTGGGCGCTCGGCGCGTCGCGCACGTCGCTGATCTCATTGGCGCCGAAATCGGTGACGGCGCCGGTTGCCATGGGCATTACGGAAAAGCTCGGCGGGCTCCCGTCGCTGACCGCTGTGCTCGTGATCCTGACGGGCATCATCGGCGCAATGCTCGGGCCAATGCTGCTCAACCTCTTGGGCATACGCGATTGGCCGGCGCGCGGCCTCGCCATGGGTACAGCGAGCCACGGCATCGGCACGGCCCGCGCGCTGCAGGTCAACCAGGTGGCTGGCGCCTTCTCGGGGCTCGCGATGGGCCTCAACGCGCTCGCCACAGCGCTACTTCTGCCGCTGCTATGGCGCCTGTTTGCGGGTTAAGGCTCTCGCGCCGCTACGCGTTATCGCCCATCAAGCTTGCGACCACAGCCTTGGTCACGTCCACCGTACGCGCCTTGCCGCCTAGATCGGGCGTATGCAGCGAGGGATCCGCTGTCACACGCTCGATGGCGCGCATCAAACGAGCGGCAGCTTTGGGCTCACCCAAATGTTCGAGCATCATCACGGCCGACCAGAACGTACCGACCGGATTGGCAACGCCCTTGCCCATGATATCGAACGCCGACCCGTGGATCGGCTCGAACATCGATGGAAACTTGCGGTCCGGGTTGAGGTTCGCCGTCGGCGCAATACCAAGCGAACCAGCGAGCGCAGCCGCGAGATCGGACAAGATGTCCGCATGCAGGTTCGTCGCGACGATGGTGTCGATCGTCTCGGGCCTAAGCGTCATCCGCATCGTCATGGCATCGACCAGCATCTTGTCCCACTTGACGTCAGGGAACTCGCCCGCGACCTCGGCGGCAATCTCGTCCCACATCACCATCGCATGGCGCTGTGCGTTAGATTTTGTGACAACGGTCAGCAGTTTCCGTGGGCGCGCTTGAGCAAGCTTGAACGCAAATCGCATGACGCGCTGCACGCCGGCACGCGTGAACATCGACACGTCAGTTGCAACTTCCTCCGGTAATCCGCGATGTACGCGGCCGCCGACACCCGCGTACTCGCCTTCAGAATTCTCACGCACGATCACCCAGTCGAGCTCGGGTCCTGACACGTTCCGCAACGGCGACGTAATGCCGGGAAGGATGCGTGTCGGCCGCACGTTGGCGTATTGGTCGAACGGCTGGCAGATGGCGAGACGCAAGCCCCAAAGCGTGATGTGGTCGGGAACGTCGGGCGCACCCGCAGAGCCGAACAGAATCGCATCATGCTTGCGGATAAGATCGAGGCCGTTCGCCGGCATGAAAGCGCCGGTCTTCTTGTAGCGCTCTGAGCCCCAATCGAAGTGATCGAAGGCCAGCGCATAGCTATCCCGCTGAGCCGAGGCCTTGAGAACCTCCACACCGGCAGCAATGACTTCCGTGCCGATACCGTCCCCTGGAATAGCCGCGATCCGATAGCTGCGCATGTCGATCTTCCGTCCCTGACGCCTGTTGTCTTGCCGCTTCTGACACGGGCGCCATTCGAGTAGCAACTCGGGTGACGCATGCGGACAGCCGATCACCTATTCTCCCGAGACAATCGCCTTGACTTTGCCCGACCATGCCCGTAAGTCCAGCGCCGTGACCGCGGTGGCTTCTGTCCTCGCGACCTTGGAATGCGGGAGTAGCTCAGCTGGTTAGAGCGCCGCCCTGTCACGGCGGAGGCCGCGGGTTCAAGTCCCGTCTCTCGCGCCATTCCATCTCCAACAATCCAAATCTTTAAAGCGGGTCGGTCCCCGAGGTCCGCACGTCACGCAACTGACATGTGATATTGCGCCGCAACTAATTATGTTGCATTGCACAACGATTGCTCCTATCTTTTGCGGGACGCTGACGTTTTCGTAAGGCGAGTTTTCCCATGACCAAAGCAACCAAAAAGCCTAAAGGCCTCGCAGATCTCGAAATGCACGACTGCCGCTGGCCGATCGGTGATCCGCGCCAGGAAGGCTTCCACTTCTGCGGCCAACGCCAGATGGCCGGTCGTCCTTATTGCGACGAGCATTGGCAGATGTCGTTCGTGGCAGCCAAGCCGCGGCATTCCGGGCCGAGCATCGCTCCGATGCTGCCCCTGATGAGCCGTCGCGCAGCCTAATTGGCTGAAAAAACTCAGAGAATATCGGAACGGGACGTGGCAACGCGTCCCGTTTTCGTTTTGCGACCAGCCAATAAAAAACCACGGCTCCGGGGCATCGGAACCGTGGCTAAAGTGTCGAAACGCAATTGATCGAAGCGAGCCTTCCGATCCTTGAGCGAATGGATTGCTTTAGTACAATCTCTGGTTGCGTTATTGCTACCGTAACATTGTTAATAGATCGTTACTCAGAGATCTGCTGCGTGCGTTGAAATGCGCTTGAAGAGGGCGTTGCGACGCGGCGCTGCCTGAGGTAACAGCAGTTCGTATCGAACGTCGGTCTCGCGCCGGCGGGCAGACGAGGGATGGGAAATGGGCCAGACTAGCCTATTGATGGACTACCTGCCGATCGCAGTGTTCCTGGGCATCGCTGGGTTCATTGGCCTCGCCCTGATGGTCGCGCCGTTTCTGATTGCCATCAAAAACCCCGACCCCGAAAAAGTTTCGGCCTACGAGTGCGGTTTCAACGCCTTCGATGACGCCCGCATGAAGTTCGATGTCCGCTTTTACCTCGTGTCGATCCTCTTCATCATTTTCGACCTCGAAGTGGCGTTTCTGTTCCCCTGGGCCGTCGCCTTCAAGGAGATCGGAGCGTTCGGTTTCTGGTCGATGATGGCCTTTCTGGGCGTCCTGACAATCGGATTTGTTTACGAGTGGCGCAAAGGCGCACTCGACTGGGACTGATTTCTCATCCGAATTCTGGCAATGCAAAAGGCCGCCTGGAGAGGGCGGCCTTTTGTGTCGGCTGGCAAAATTGATAGGGCCGTCCCGCGATCAATCGTAGAGCGGAACGGCCCCAAGGGACAATCGTGTCAGGTCGTTCAATCACGCCTGTTCGGTCACGATCATCAATCCTCATAGTGGCGCGGCGAGCGATGCGCCTTGCGGGCAGAATCCGCGATGGCGGCCCCGACGATCAGCGCACCGATGCCGAGCACGACACCAGCGACGGCCTCGCCGGTGCGGTCGCGCCGCCGCTCATGATGAAGGCCATAGCCATGATGCCGGGGAGCCCGGTCGATGTAGCGCGGCGCGTGGTCGTAAGCGCGATAGCCGCGATTGCGATGGTCACCGGCCGATGCAGTCGACGCAACGCCGATTTGGCCTACCAACAGCGACACCCCCACCATGGCGCTGGTCAAAGTCTTGCCAATGGCAACTGGTTGCATCTGACGGCACTCCTCTCAACGCCGGGTTTGACCGGCTCTGAATGTCGCCCGGGACTAAGCGAGGTCCCGGCACTCGCGCCGTCGGCCAAGTGGATGTCAGCAGAACCGCGGCGTTAGCCCTTCCGGTTCCTCAACCCGCCTGCTCCAGCGAACTTGCAGCGACAGTACGCCAGGCCCCTTGAGCCGTTGCTGAACGGTTCGTGCAGCAGCCATTCACCTTCAACCGGGCGCCGGAGAGCCACATCCACGAACCGCGGCGCTCAAGCAGACGCGCGTGTCCGAAAGGCGCGCGGCGAATGGCCTGTAGCCTTGGTAAAGATACGGCTGAAATAGGCAGGGTCTGTGTAGCCGAGCGCGAAGGCGACGGTCGACACCGAGAGGTTGGTATAGACGAGATGCCGCCGAGCCTCGCGAACGACGCGATCGGCAATCAGCCTAGAGGCCGCGCGCCCGGTGGCAGCACGAACAACCCGGCTGAGATGAGTTGGCGTGACCGACAGCGCCGCGGCGTAGTCGGCAACGGTCCAATGCGCCAGATAGTGCTGTTCGAGCAGCGCCTCGAATTGTGTTGCGAGCCCGCGTCCCTCACGGCTTGGCTTCCCTCGCTCGACGCTTAGTTCACGCGCAACCAGCCCGACGAGCACCGCTGTAAGCCCCCGCAGAACGTGAGCGCGTGCATAGTCGCGTGAACGGAACTCGCGAAAAATACCTTTGAAGGTTTCCCGCATCGGCGCAGAGGCCCGGACCACCAGCGAACGGCCCAACTCCCGTCGCAGCCCCTCGCCAGGCACCATGACTTGATCCAGCACTTCGGCCGCGATCGTAACAACGAACCCAACTGTGCCGCGCTTGAACGCATAGCCGTGCACATGCCCGATCGGCACATTGACGATACACATCGGCTCGAGAGCCACCGACTGACCATCGAGCGTTGCAACGCCACCGCCCACTTCGATGAACAACACCTGATGCAATCGTTCGTGCCGATGTGGCGCGAAAGTCCAGCCGTTGAGGACGGATCTGGAACGGATCGTCTCACAGTGCACGATATCGGGCAGGTCGCCCTGCTCGCCGAAAAGGTTGTAGGACTGAATGCGGTCAGTCGAGCTGTGGTTCGAGCGCATGTCGTAATCGTCCAATTTTTTGACGAAGCGATCCATTCCACAGAGCATGAAATCCGGCAAGATTGTCCAAAAGTAGCCGGAGGCAACGATGTCGACGACAGGTAGGACACAAGTCTGCATCATCGGCGGCGGACCGTCGGGCCTGATGCTCTCGCAGCTTCTGCATCTGCGCGGTATCGACAATATCGTGCTCGAAAAGCATACCCGCGAATACGTCCTCTCCCGTATCCGCGCCGGCGTGCTCGAACACGGCTTTGCGAAGCTCATGCGCGAAGCGCAGTGCGGCGACCGCATGGACCGTGAAGGGGAGATCCATCACGGCTTCGAGATTTCCGACAACGGCGTCTTGAAGCGGATCGATTTGCACAAGTATTCGGGCGGCAACTCGGTCATCGTCTACGGCCAGACCGAATTAACCCGCGACCTCTACGCCGCGCGCGACAAGATGGGCGGAAACGTCGTCCACCTCGCCGAGAACGTACAGCCGCAAGACATCACGAGCACCAGCCCGTACGTCACCTATCGCCTCAATGGCGAGGAACGCCGCGTCGACTGCGACTTCATCATCGGCGCCGACGGCTTCCACGGCGTCAGCCGCAAGTCCATTCCCGCCGACAAGGTCAGGGAGTTCGAGCGCGTCTATCCGTTCGGCTGGTTAGGCGTCCTCTCGCGCACGAAGCCGGTATCGCCGGAGCTGATCTACGCCAAACACGTGCGCGGCTTCGCGCTCTGCTCACTGCGGTCGCAAGTGCTCTCCCGCTACTACATCCAGGTGCCGCTCTCGGACAAACCCGAGGATTGGTCCGACGATGCGTTCTGGGCCGAGCTGAAGCGCCGATTGCCCGACGAGGTCGCCGCGCGATTGGAGACGGGGCCTTCGATCGAAAAGGGCATCGCGCCGCTGAGATCCTACGTTGCCGAACCCATGCGCTACGGCCGCCTGTTCCTTGCGGGCGACGCCGCCCACATCGTGCCGCCAACAGGCGCGCGCGGCCTCAATAGCGCAGCATCAGACATCTACTATCTCTATCACGCGCTGTTGGAGCACTATAAGCAGGGAAGCGACACGGGGCTCGACGCCTACTCCGATCGCGCGCTCGCTCGCGTCTGGAAAGCGCAGCGCTTCTCGTGGTGGATGACGACGATGCTCCACCGCTTCCCCGACAACTCGCCTTATGAGACGAAGCTGCAGGACATCGAGCTCGCCTATCTCTTCTCGTCAGAGAACGCCCAGCGTGTGCTCGCAGAGAACTATGTCGGTCTGCCGTTTTGAAGCCGGTCACATCTTCAACGGCAGCGCCACTTCGGTCAGCCACTCGGTGGGCGGCACTTGCGACGGATTATTCAAGTAAAGCTCGAAGCACGGCTGATCCGCCGGCTCGCGCCCGCTCGACGGCAGCCATTGCGAATAGAGATGCGCATAAGCGCGTGGAAGCTCCGCGTAGGGGCCCTTGTGTACAACCGCTGCAACATCGCCGGCCTGTAGCGTCAGGGCCTCGACGCCGTCGATGCCATTGAATAACGCCGGCACCGAAAAGCCCGCGTAGGATCTCAACTCTGTTTCGGCAACTGCCTCGGGATCATCGAGATAGACGCCGATCATTTTTGTTTCCGGGCCAAACATGCCGTGCTTGACCATCCAAGCCGACAGCTGTTCGAAGGCTGCGCCGATTTTCTGATAGCTTCCCTTGTGCGGCATGACCGCAAGACGCGCGCCCGGGAAGCGCTTCAGCGTCACTTCATACATAGTGCTCTCCTGTAGAGGGACAGTGTTGCGCGGAAGGATCAAGGCGCGCTGCATCCGATAGGCGGCGGGTGACAAGCCGTAGTCGGCGCCGAACGCACGCGTGAAAGCCTCCACCGAACCGTAGCCGGCCTCAGTGGCGATGCGCGCAACTGACCGATCGGTCTCGATGAGGGCCGCAGCCGCGCGGTGAAGCCTCAAACGCCGCACCGTCTGCGCCGTCGTCTCGCCTTGCATCGCGCGGTAGACGCGATGAAAGTGAAATGGCGAGAGCGCT
>JAPXTA010000024.1:0-45791 GCA_033812735.1 Hyphomicrobiaceae bacterium
CTCCCCAGCCATTCACGTCTCGCTCTTCGACGAGATAGCGTACCGCGTCCGGTCCGGGGCCGGGCACGTGCGGGCCGTCTTCCTTCATGTTCAGGAACTTTGCGGGATCGTCGCGTTTCGACCAGTCCGAGCGCATGAGAACCCATGAGCCCTTCGGGATCTCGCCGTGCTCCTTCTCCCAGGCTTTGATATGCGCCGGTGTGACCAGGAACTTCTCGTCACGGGCGCATTCCTTCGAGAAGTCGAGGACGCACGCCGGTGCGATCAGGCGTTGCACGTCGAGCGTATTGGTTGCGCCGTCGGAGAGGTCCTTGCCGGTGATCCAATGAACGGGTGCGTCGAAGTGCGTGCCGGTATGCTCGCCGAGCGCCATGTTGTTCCAATACCAGGCGGGGCCGCGGGAGTCGTAGCGGGAGACCTCAGTGATAGAGAATGGCGCAGACGGCGCAAATTCCGGCGGCAACTGAATAACCGGGGTCGACGGCTTCAATGTCTGCGTGAGATCGATGACGCGGATTTTTCGCTTTGCGATCGCCTTCGCGAGCTTGCGGAGAATTTTCTTACCCATGGCTTGGTCCTCGTCCTCCGTTGAGTATTTGCGGCTCTTTGTTCCGATTGCATTCAGGTCGTTGAGGCCACGGCAGCTTTGCCAGCGATCATTCTTTGGTCGTCGGCGCTGTTCGGCAAGGCTTTGTCGTTCAAGGCCAGTGCGACAGGCGGGGCCGCCGGGGCACGGAATTTCGCCACACTGGCGGCAAGTCCACTGTGCACCAGATCGATGTCGTTGGCGATGACGACCAAGCGATAGCCCTGGTCGCGGCGGGCGCGGGCCATGTCGGCTCCGCCAGTGAAGATGCCGGTCGGTATCCAAGCTGCACGCCCGGCGCGATGGACGTCCGCGCAGGCGATCGCATGATCGTGCGACGGCTTCGGGAATGCGCCGATCGAGAGTGCGAGATCGCCGGTGCCGATAAAGACCATGTCGACACCGTCCACGGCGGCTATTTCTTCCGCATTGGCAAGGCCCTTGGCGGTCTCGACCATCACCATGACGACGATGCTGTCGGAGGCACCGACGTAGTTCACGAAATCCTGCAGCGGCCTTACGCCTCCGCCCGAACGAATGCCTTGTGGCGGATACTTGGCATAGCTCACCGCCCGCCGTGCCTGTTTTGCGGTTTCGACCAAGGGAACAATGACGCCTTCCGCGCCGGCATCGAGTGCGGTGCCGATCGCAAGGGCAGTATTTTCAGCGACGCGTACGATGACGGGGATGTTCGAGGGGACGACGCCGATGGCAGCCTCCAAGTCGCTGCGATCCCAAAGGCCATGCTGCATGTCGATGACGATTGCGTCGGGCCGTGATCGGGCGGCGAGTTCGACGATCGCGGTCGACCCGAGCGAGAGCCACACCACCCCGAGGCAGCGGCCCGTCGCGAGCGACGTTTTGAGGCTTGGCTGGCGTGGATCGAACATCAGGACCTCGTCTGCGGCAGCGGGACAGCCGTCTGGTATTCGCCGTCTGCGTAGGCGAGCGGCGGGGCGTCGGGATTGAAGAAATGGACATCGAGCACGCGGCCGATGACGATGTGATGTGTTTGCCAATCGTGCACGTGGGCGACCTCGCATTCGAAGGCAACCCGGCAGCCGAGCAGGAGAGGAACTTCGCGATCGGCACTGCGATGCCAAGTGCCGAAACCGAAACGATCGGTTCCCGTGATCTCTAGTTGGCCACCGAAGGCACGTGCAACGTCGGCTTGCGCGGATGTGAGAACGTTGACGCTGAAGGCCGCGCCCTGGACAAGGGCGCCGGCAATGGCCGTGCGCCGATTGATACATACGAGAAGAGACGGCGGCTCGGCCGAGAGCGACGATACGGCCGTGGCCGTCAGTCCTACGGCCGATCCGCTTGGGTCATTCGCACCAATTACGGTGACGCCGCCGACAAGCGCGCGCATGCCGAGCTTGAACGGTGCACTTCCAGCAGACTTCGTCGCGGGAGCGGCCACGGCAGGTCAATCCTCAAGTTACGCGCAGGCCCGCTTGCTTCATGAGCGGCAGGACGCGGTCGCAGAAGTATGGGAGATCGTAGGTGTAGTTCACGAACGACAGCGCGGCACCGGCATAGCCTTCCTTGGAGATCGCCAGCATGTCGTCGACGATTTTCTCGGGCGTGCCGACCAGCGGGTAGGAACCGGCGCCGCCGGCGAAGCGCTTGCGATAGAGGTCGAAGGCACGGGGATCGTGCGAGTTGGCGAATTCCTTCTTTTTCGACATGTGGTCGTCGACCGCCGCATGATCGGCCCTCGTCGTTGCATAGTACTCGTAGTAGTCGTCCGCCTCCTTCTGCGTCTCCCGCGCCACGACATGGCAGACGGTATAGATGCCAACGTCGCGGCCCTGAGCGCGGGAGCGGGCGCGAATGTCTTCGACGTGGCGGCGACCGTCCTCGATGTCGGTGAACGTGGAGAAGAGATAGTCGCAGTTCTTCGCTGCAAAGTCTCGCCCGGGGCCGCCGAAGGCCGCGTTCATGGTGACGGGGCGGGGGATCTGGAGGCTTGCCGGGCGGCTTACGACTTCCTTGAGCTGGTAGTATTTGCCCTCAAAATCGAACGGCTGATTCGTGCCGTAGCACTTCTGGAGAATGTCGATCCATTCGGCGGCTTGGCCGTAGGCATCGTTGCCCACGCCGACGCCGAACATGCCTAGCTCAGCAGGGTTCCAGCCGCAGACCATATTGAGACCGGCGCGGCCGTGGCTGATGTGGTCGACGGTCGCGAGTGCCTTGGCTGCGTAAACGGGATGAACGAGGGGCACATGGACGGTCATAAACAGGGCGATGTTCGTCGTGGCGGACGCCAGACCTGCGGCCCACGTAAACGTTTCGAAAGACCATTCGCGGACCCGGTTCTTGCCGCCAAAGCCCTTCCATCGCGCGATCGGGAGGAAGAATTCGATGCCTGCGCGATCGGCGATCCCGGCCGCATTGAGGTTGTCGTCCCATCCAGCACGCCAGCGTTCCGGTACATCGGTGATCGCTAGTCCGCCGTCGGCGTTGGCGGAGAACACGCCGAGCTTGAATTTATTCGGTCCCTTGAGGGGATGGGGCTGGGTACGGGTCATCGCCGTCTCCGTGAAACTGAGGGGGGCGCGTCTTCGCCGGTTGCGTCTAAGCTGTCGCGCGCTGCGAAATAGGCGCTTTCGGCTGCGTCGATAAAGGCGAGCATGCGCTTGATGGCCAGTGGCTCGTTGTTTTTCGAGAATGCCTCGAACAAGCCCTCAAGCCCCTGAATGACAACGCGGCGGGTGGCGCGATCGGGAAGCGTCGTCAGGCGGACGGTATGAACTTGATCGGCAAATCGCAGGATCGTTTCGGCGAGCCGCTTGTTGGAGACGGCGGAAAGCCAAGCGTCGCGGAAGGCAATGTTGGCGGTGATCATGCCGCGCTGGTCGTCGGCGGCGTTGGCGGCTCGCGCACTCTTCAGAGATTGGCTGAGTTGGCGCTGGGCCGCCACGTTCAGATCGCGAGCGGCGCAACCTGCCGCGTATGGTTCAAGCTGGCGGCGGACTTCGAAGATGTCGCGGACATCCTGCGCGGACAGTTGTGGCACCGCAAACCCACGGGTTGTGCCGACGAGATACCCCTCGTTGGTGAGACGCATGAGCGCGTCACGCACGGGCATACGCGACGTCCCATAGGTGCGGGCGAGGTCGACATCGACCAAGCGTTCGGCCGGCGGGATCGCACCTTGCTGCAAGCGGGCGAGCAGATCGGCATAAATGCGATCGCTCAAACTGACGGGTCGCGGCAGCGACGACATCGGGACGACGACGGGCGTTCGCGACATACGATATGGCCCTCCCGGCTGCCGCGCAAAGTCGAATACAGTATACCGTATTGGGCGAGGGCCGCGGGTGTCAACCGCCAGTCATGCTGCGTTGCAGCGCAGATGAAGCCGCAAATTCGGGCAGCCGGCCTTCAGGTGCCGGGTGTCAGCGATGTGAGCAGCGGCCATGCCGCCTTGGGGCCGGCCGCGAGCAGACGCTCGCCAAGCAGGCGATGCCAGAAGGCCTCGTTGCCGGATTCATCTCGCCACGCCCACAGCCGCCGCGTGTAAAGTTGCAGCGCGTGCTCGTTGGTGAAGCCAATTGCGGCGTGCGTCTGATGGCAGACGCTGGTGACTATGCCGGCCGCTTCGCTGGCGCGCGCCTTGGCGATGGCGGCAGCAGTCGCAAATTTATCAGCATCGGCGGCAAGCGAGACAGCGAGATCGACGGCGGCTTGAGAGGCCGCTGCCTCGCCAGCGGCCATGGCGAGTTGTTGCTGTACGGCTTGGAACTTGGCGATTGGCCGGCCGAATTGGATCCGCTCGTTGGCGTAGACGATCGTTCGATCGAGTGCGGTGGCCATGGCGCCCGACAGTTGCGCCGCGCGCGTTAAGGCCATGACTTCGTCAAGATTGGATGGGGCTGATGTTTTGCCTGCATTGACCACGGCTGAAGCGGGTAGCCGTGTCGCTGCGAACTCGATCGTATCGCGTGGTTCGAGCGCCATGTTCGCTCCGGTGCCGCTGATTTTGGCGCGGTCGATAGGCGCCAATACGAGCATTGATTGCCCGGCTGCGGAGCAAGGAAACAGTATGGCTTGGCTCTGCGTGCCCCAAGGCACGCGTTCGATTTTTGCATCAAGCCGCCAGCCATCGGCGGCTTTGGTCAGGGACGCGGATGTGACCATGGCCGAGGAGGCGATGGTGATCGGCCCGCCGGGCGGTGCCGTCTGAGCGAGTGAGGACCATACCCAGCCAGCCATGATGGATTCTGCGAGCGGGGCGGGGATGGCGTGAATTCCAGTGAGACGGACGAGCGCAATGGCATCGGCGAGGGATGCACCGACCCCACCATGGTCTTCCGACACCGCCGCGAGAGGCAATCCTGCGTCTTCGAATTTCGCCCATACTGACGCAATCGCGTCTGGTCTGGGGCGGGCGTCGAGCGTGGGCTTATCGAACAGATCAGTGAAAAGGCGTGAGGCGCTTTCGCGCAGGAGATCGCTTTCAAAGCTCATCTGAGACCAAGCCCCCGTGCAATGATGCCGCGCAGGATCTCGCGGGTGCCGCCGCGCAAAGAGAACGACGGCGCGTGATAGATAGCGTGGGCGAGTTGAGCCTCGTAACTACCTGGAACCGCCGCAGTCGGCTCCACCGGGCGGCATCGCCTGAGGACATCGGGAAGGTTCTGTTCGAAGACGGCGCCGACATCCTTCACGAGGGACGCTTCGGTATTCGGAGCTTCACCGCGCTGCAAGGCGCCGGCAACGGACATGGACATGGCGCGTAGCGCGGTCAGGTGGGCCACAGCGCGGCCGATCTCGATCGCAGACGTATCTGTTTTGGGCATCCCATCCAAGGCTGCAAGGAATAGCGGCATTGTACTCATGAAACGTTCGGGACCACTGCGTTCGAACGCGAGTTCGGCAGTCACCATTTCCCAGCCGCGACCTTCACCACCGAGAACCATGTCATCGGGCACGAAGCAATCGTCGAAAATCGTTTCGTTGAAATCCTTGGCGCCGGACAGGTTCTCGATCGGCCGGACAGTCACGCCGGGCCCTTTAAGGTCGATGATGATCTGCGTGAGGCCCTTGTGGCGATCTTCGTGTGTGCCGCTCGTGCGGACGAGCGCGATCATGTATTGGGCGAGATGAGCGCCGGAACTCCATACTTTGCGGCCGTTGATTTTCCAGCCGCCGGGGGCGCGGGTTCCCTTCGTGCGAACCGACGCGAGATCGGAGCCGACGTCCGGCTCGCTCATGCCGATGGCGAAAAAGATGCGGCCGGCGGCAATTCCGGGAAGGATCGTGTCTTTGGCGCGCTGGCTGCCGTTGCGCAAAATTTGCGGCCCACTTTGACGATCGGCGATCCAGTGTGCGGCGACTGGCGCACCGGCGGCCAGCAACTCCTCGACCACCACATACCGCTCGAAGGCTGTCCGCTCGTGCCCGCCGTACTGCTTCGGCCAAGTCATGGCGATGAAGCCGGCTTCGCCGCAGCGGCGGCTAAAAGCGGGGTCTGCGGCGGTCCAGGAATCACTTTTCGGGACGAAGCGGCCGGCCGCCAATTCCTCAGCAATGAAGCGGCGAATGCGGCCGCGCATTTCCTCCGCCTCGGGGGGCAGCGCAACGGGGGGGAATTTGAGATCGGCGAACAACGGTGGCTCCTGCCGGCCGGGTCATGGAAGTGGAGGAAAACCTTACCTCGAATTTCCCTTGGCACAAGCAAGGACCGGTGCAGGCCAAGCCCAATCAGTTGATTCCGGACAATGCCGGGCTGTGTGCAGTCGGGAACGGTAGGCTGGAAAATAGACGGCTGGAGGCGAGATCGTCATGAGATTGAATTCTTTGAAGGGTGCGGTTTGCGCTGCCGCATTGTTCGTTAGCGGTGCTGCGCTCTTGCCGGCAATGGCCGCACAGGCCGCCGAGGAAATGATCAAAGTCTATACGAAGAGCGGTAAATTCACCGATGTGGATGAGAGTTTGCGCGATGCGATCATGAAGCGCGGGTTCGTCATCGACTACGTCGGCGAGCTGAACAAGATGCTGAATCGTACTGCGGCCGATACGGGCACGGTGACCTCGGGCGGCAAGTTGTCGCCGTTCAAGAATGCCCACTTCCTGCAGTTCTGCCCTTCGAAGTTGACCCACGAGGCTGTCAATACGAATCCCGTCGGCATTGCGAATTGTCCGATCGCCGTATTCATCTACGAGTTGGATCACGAGCCAGGCAAGATCCACGTCGGGTATCGTACGCCGGTCGCGGTTGCGTCGAAGAAGTCGACAGAGGTGAACAACAAGTTGAAGGCAGTGCTTGCCGATATTGCCAAGGAAGCGACGAAATAGGCGATTGCCGGATGTGCACCAGCTAAGCAGTGGTTTTGACGTCCGATACGGCGGCGAGCGGCTGTGCGTTGTCGACGAGGTAGTCGGTGGCGGCGGCGCTTGCCGCCATTGAAAACAGGGCGGTCCAGGCCGTAACAGAGAAGACTGCGGTGCCTGACATGCCGGCGCCTACAGCACAGCCTCCGGCAAGCATGCCACCAAAACCCATGAGCACTGCACCTATGATGTAGCGGATCATCGACGTGCCGCCGTCGAAACTCTGCCATTTGAAGGTGCCTGTCAGCAGCGCAATCATCAGCGACCCGGCGAAGATGCCGGGAATGACGCCAACGTCGAATGACAGCGCCAAATGACGGGAATTGATCAGCCCCATCAGGGTGTCGGCCGAGGGGCCGATGAGCGTGATGGAGCCAATCTTCGATGCGTCGAACGATACAAGCGAGAGCGCGTAGGTTGCGATCCAGCCCGCCGTTATCGTCAAGCCGACGCCGGCTGCCATCAAGATGCTCGACGAGGAAATGCGGTTTCGGCGGGCGAGGCCCACTGCGGCGATCATGGCAACAAGCCCGATCACGACCCCTGCGGCATTTCCTGATCCCACCGGCGACAGAAGGCCAGTGCTTGCGCCGCTGTCGATGATCCACAGGGATGAGAGTGTCTCGCGGATGGGAGAGAGCGCACCACGCAGCGATGCCTGACCAACGATCGTCAGAATGAGGCCGGTGACGAGCGAGCGCAAGTTGCCGGTCGCCGAGAGAATCAGGATGCGGCTTGCACAGCCGCGCGCCAAGATCATGCCGGCACCAAACATAGCGCCGCCGATGAGTGCGCCGGATAGCGAGCCACGGCCCGAAACTTGACGCGATTGGGAGACATCCAGCCAGCCCGCCATGATGGCGACCTGGGTCGCGGCGATGGCGACGGCAAAGGCCATGAGCCACACGGCTGTACGAGCCCCAACCTGCCGGCGTGCGATTTCAATGACGCTGGCTCGGAAACAGAATTGCGACCGGCCGGCCAGCGCGCCGAAGGCGAAGCCGACGAGACCCCCAGCGGCTGCCAAAACGGCACCGTCGCCGAAGCGGTCGAGTAGGGGCGTGAGGTCCATCGGTCGCGGTTCAATGCAAGGAGATGCAACTCGCTTAGCCTGCCGGTCCTAGCCGGTCCTTGATCTCGGTCACTTGCGACGCGTAGTAGTTGAGGCGGGATTGCGACTGTCAGGCGCTGCGATGTTTGATCGTTGCGCCGGCATTGGGCCGGGAGTGCGCATGCTGAAGTTGGATGGCAAGGTTGCCTTTGTTTCCGGTGCCGGGTCGGTCGGCGAGGGGTGGGGAAACGGCAAGGCGACGTCGGTGCTGTTGGCGCGCCAAGGCGCCAAAGTGTTTGGCACTGATATACGCGAGGAAGCGGTACAGGAGACGCGGGGGATCATTCGCCAGGAAGGCGGGATGTGCGAGACGTCTGCGTGCGACATGACCAATGCGGCAGATGTTCAAGCGACGGTCGAGGATTGCCTCGCGAAGTTCGGCCGCATCGATATTTTGATCAACAACGTCGGCGGGTCCGCCCCCGGCAACGCGATGACCATGAGTGAAGAGGTGTGGGACGCTCAGATAGCGCACAACCTGAAGACCATGTTCCTTGCAACTAAGCATGTGTTGCCGATCATGGAAAAGCAGGGAAGTGGCGCGATCGTCAATTTAGCGTCGATCGCTGCTCTGCGGATGAGTGCGGACCGGCCTCATGTTGCCTACTCGACCGCGAAGTTCGGCATTCTCGCCTTTACGAAGTCGACGGCGATGTCGTTCGCCAAGAAGGGCATCCGCTGCAATACGGTCGTGCCGGGCCTGATGCACACGCCACTAGTGGAGCATCGGCTCGTCAAGCAACTGAGCCCCGGTGATGCGGCAGCCTTGATCGCCAAGAGGCATGCCTCTGTGCCGATGGGGCGTATGGGCGACGCGTGGGATGTGGCGCATGCGATCCTCTTCCTCGTTTCAGACGAGGCGCGTTACATCACCGGGACGGAGATCGTGGTCGATGGCGGCATGAGCGCTGCCGGGACGACTTGAGAGCACAGCGCTTTGGAAACCGGCGAAGCCGCATCGAGGCGCCAACAAGGAAAACTCAGATGATCAAGCGGACGCTGCCATATGCCGGAATGTTGCACGAGGTGGTCGAGCATAACGGCGTGCTCTATCTCGCCGGCATCGTGTCGGAGGACTTGAGCCTCGACATGGCGGGACAAGCCAAGGACTGCATGCGGCAATTGAAGACGCTGCTCGCGGCGCACGGCTCGAGCATGAGCCATGTGTTGCAGGCGACGATCTACATCGCGGATCTCGCCGAGAAGGCGGCGTTCGACGCGGTGTGGAAGTCATCTTTTGCCGAGGGGGAATGGCCGGCACGCGCCGGGATCGGCGTCGGTTCGCTTGGCAAGGATGTCAAAGCCGAGATCGTGGTGATCGCGGCAAAAGGCTAGCTGTCGACGCAGTCTCGAGCCTGTGGCAACGACGCCGGGATCAAGTCGATGCCGTTGTTCGCCGCCGTTACCACGCAGTCAAGGACGTGACCCCGGCTCGCGCGGCGTTGCCGCTTGGCCGGGGACGCATATTGTAAGAGATGAAACCGTCAGGCGCCGTGCAAGCGTGAATAGGCGCTGGCCTCGGCGGGCTTCCAGTCTTTCAGTGCGCCGTCACGCGGTTTGTAGATCTCGACCTTGAGCGGATGGCATTTGGCGACGTCGCTCGAGTGGGTGGTGCTGCAATCGCCGCCGGGGCATGCCGATAGGCCGCCTGTTATGTCGATCTCCGCGAAAAACTCGATGAAATCGCCGGGGCGCGCGGGCGTCTGCTTCATGAAGTACTGCTGCGTGTCGCGCGTGAAGCCGGTGCACATGAAGACGTTGAGCACGTCGTGGACGTGCGGCTCGGCCTCCGCCAGCGATATCTTGCGATGCGCGGCGAGCGCGCGCGTCAGGTTTGAATGGCAGCAGTAGTGATACTCGCCGCCGTGACTGAGCAGCTTGTGGGTGTAGGGATCGCAGCGCGTGCCGATGACGTCGTGAATACCGCCGCCGTATTCGTCGAAGCCGTACCAGTCGAGGGTGTCGTGCGTGATCGTCGCGAGTGGCCGCAGGTAAGGGAGGTTGCTCCAGAGCTTGTCGCCGGTCGTCACGTGCGTGGCATGTAGCGCGCGGGTTTTGCCGGAAAAGAAGCGCTCTGTGATGTCGTGCGTATTCCAGACGTTGAGGTCGCCGACTTGCGGGCCCTCGACGCTGACGATGCGGAAGAGATGGCCAGCAGGAACGTCGAAGCAGCGGGCATCGCGCGGCGGCACGATGATCTCTGCAACCTTACTCATGTCGCGGCGGACGTCGCCGTAGAACACTTTGTCGTGCGGCGGCAGGCCTTCGACGGGATAGCAGACGACGGGCTTCACCGCGCGGCGCGCGGCGGCATCGGCGGGCGGGGCGTTTTCGGGTGTGCGGCGCATGGGATGGCTTCCTTGAGGTCTTCGCGACCTTCATTCGATGATGTCGAGAAGCACGGCTAGAACTTCGGTCATGACTTCGTCAGGCACACGCTCGATGCGCCGCGCGCGGCGTGTTTTGAGATCGAGTGTTCTCATCTGACTGCACAGCACCACTCCGGACGTTTTGAGGCCCGTTGTCGCAAGCGAGACAGTAAAGCCTGCCAGCCGGGCGCTCGCTCCCCCGCTCGTGATAGGGCAGACGAGTGGCGGGTTGAAGCGATTGAATTCCGCGCGTGAGATGACCAGCACAGGGCGTCGACCGCGTTGCTCGTGACCCACGGTCGGATCGAGGTCGACTGTGTAGATGTCGCCCCGATCCACGCGTCAGATCTCCTCGCGGCCCGCTCTCGGGATGCGGTCCCAGGCGGCTTCGTCATCACTGACCGGCTTTTTGAGATCACACATGGCGAGCCGCGCCGCGAGCCCAATGCGGCCCTTGCGTCGCTGTGGTTCAATTACCAGACGATGGTTCTCGACGTGGATCGCAACATCCGAGTTGGGGCGGAGATCGAGCGCCTCAAGGATTGCAGGCGGAATGGCGACCATGGTCGAGCCGCCGACGGCTCTGAGTTTGGCTTTGTGCATGACGGCCTCTCAAAGTTATATTGCTATATAACATGAACACCGCCGCAGCACAACTTACCGTCCGCGCTTCGGCTGGCCGGGTGATTTCGATGGGATTGCTGCCTTCGGCCGGTTGACGCCGAAGCCGTGTTTCTTGCCGGTGGCGCTGGGGATCGGCGTGCCCTTGGTGGTGAACGTCTGGTAGCCGTGCTTTTTGCCGAGGCGCTTGCCTTCGCCGCCGCCGAGGCCGGTGCCGGCGGGTTGCCAGTTCGGTACGAGATGATGCTTGCCGGGGCCGATAAGGTCGGCGCGGCCCATATCCTTGAGCGCGTCGCGCAGCAGCGGCCAGTTCTCGGGATCGTGGTAGCGCAGAAATGCCTTGTGCAGGCGGCGCTGCTTCAGGCCGCGCACGGTCTCGACCTCTTCCGATCCGCCACGGCGCACACCTTTGAGCGGGTTCTTGCCGGAATGGAACATGGCGGTCGCGAGCGCCATCGGCGAGGGCAGGAAGGTTTGCACCTGATCGGCGCGGTACTTGTTCTTCTTGAGCCAGATCGCGAGGTTCAGCATGTCCTCGTCGGTCGTGCCGGGATGCGCGGCGATGAAATAGGGAATGAGGAAGTACTGCTTGCCGGCTTCCTTGGCGGCGGCGTCGAACAGTTGGCGGAAGCGCTCGTAGGCGCCGATGCCGGGCTTCATCATTTTCGAGAGCGGACCGCCCTCGGTGTGTTCCGGCGCGATCTTCAGGTAGCCGCCGACGTGGTGCGTCACGAGTTCCTTGACGTACGTCGGACTTTTCACCGCGAGATCGTAGCGCACGCCCGAGGCGACGTTGACCTTCTTGATGCCGGGAAGTTCGCGCGCCTTGCGATAGAGGCTGATGAGGGCTTCGTGCGAGGTGTTGAGGTTCTCGCAAATCTCCGGATAGACGCAGGAGAGACGGCGGCAGCTCTTCTCGATATTCGGGTCCTTGCAGGCCATCCGGTACATGTTGGCGGTAGGGCCACCGATGTCGGAGATGTGGCCTGTAAAGCCGGGTGTCTTGTCGCGAATGTCCTCGATCTCTTTCAAGACGGAGGCTTCCGAGCGGTTCTGGATGATGCGCCCCTCGTGCTCGGTGATGGAGCAGAACGTGCAGCCGCCGAAGCAGCCGCGCATGATCGTGACCGAGTGTTTGATCATGTCCCAAGCGGGGATCTTCTGGTCGCCATAGGAGGGGTGCGGCGCACGTGCGTAGGGTAACTCGTAGACCGCGTCCATCTCGGGCGTCGTGAGTGGGATCGGCGGCGGCGTCACCCAGAGTTCGCGGTCGCCGTGGCGTTGTACGAGTGGCCGGGCGTTGCCGGGGTTGCTTTCGCGATGGAGGATGCGCGATGCGCGCGCGTAGGTTTCGCTGTCTGCCTGGACCTGCTCGAATGCGGGGAGGCGAACGACAGCGCGCTCGTTCTTCAGTTGGCGCGCGCCTTCGTCGGCGCTTTCTATGTCGTCGCCTGGGATTTCGGTGAAGCCCTCGGGTACGGTCTTCTTGATGAGGGCGACGCCGCGAATGTCGTCGAGGTCTGCCGGTTTCTCGCCCTTCGCTAGGCGGTGGGACACTTCGACGACGGCGCGCTCGGCGTTGCCGTAGAGCAGGATGTCGGCCTTGGCGTCGATCAAGACGGAGCGGCGGACCTTGTCGGACCAGTAGTCGTAATGGGCGATGCGGCGCAGAGAGGACTCGATGCCGCCAAGGACGATGGTTGCATCGGGATAGGCCTGCTGGCAGCGCTGGGCGTAGACGATGACGGAGCGGTCGGGCCGCTTCCCGCCTTCGGCGCCGGGCGTGTAACTGTCGTTGTGGCGAAGCCGGCGATCCGAGGTGTAGCGGTTCACCATCGAATCCATGTTGCCGCCGGTGATGCCGAAATAGAGGTTCGGCTTGCCGAGCGCCTTGAACGCGTCGGGGCTCTGCCAGTCCGGCTGTGCGATGATGCCGACGCGGAAGCCTTGTGCCTCGAGCAGGCGGCCGATGATCGCCATGCCGAAGCTCGGGTGGTCGACGTACGCGTCGCCCGTAACGATGATGATATCGCAGCTGTCCCAGCCGAGTAGGTCCATCTGGGCGCGCGACATCGGCAGGAACGGGGCGGTCCCGAAGCGCGAGGCCCAGTATTTCTTGTATGAAAACAGTGGCTTCGCTGGCGGTTCGCTCGGTGGCGAAACGGCACGGGCGGTCCCGGCTGTGGCAGGGGCGGCTGAGGCGGACATGACGGTGAACCGGTTCGATCGGGGGCGGCTGCGGCAATGCGGCGCGCAACAATTCAGCAGGTCATATCAGAGGGGTAGGCGTCGCGGCAATCGGAAAGGGCTATCGGGCCGATCACTCTACTGCCAGCAAGGCTGCGGCGACGGGGCGCTTTTCGGCCAACAGCACGTTGTAGGTTCGGGCGGCAGCGCCGGTATCCATGGCTTCGAGGCCGATGTTGGCGTCGGCAAAGGCCTTGCGGGTCTCCGCCGCGGGGAAGACTTGAGACCGGCCGGTTCCGAGCAGGAGGACGAGCTGCAACTCGGGTTCGAGGCGGAGGCGCTCGAGCGCTGCCAACGCGAGCGCGTCGGGGGTGGTTGCGTTCAGGGCATATATGCCGCTCGCTGCGCAAAGGATCGAGCCGCGATGGCTCATTTCAGCGAAGCGGAAGCCGCCGTTGCCGTAGGCGTCGATCGGCGCGCGGCCGGGGAAGTGGGGTGTGGACTGGTCGGGCATTGCGTGTGGAGTGGTCGACGGAAACATGGGTTGGAGAAACCAAGGGACCATAGACGAGTGTTGGGTTACGCCGCTGAACCGCGGCTAACCCAACCTACGTCGCGTTCAATCAGAACCGCTTGAGCAGTCGCTCAAGGTAGTCGAGTTCGATCGTGGGGCGGGTTTGTTCGCCGAGGCGCCGGCGCAACTCTTCCAGGATCTCTCTCGCGCGCTGGGCATCGATCTGGTCGGGCACCTTGGTGAGAAGCCCGGGATCGGAGCCATCGGTCGTGTGCTGCGGCGCGCGCCCGAGCGGATCGAGCTGGCCGTTCGGCGCATTCGGTCCGCCTTGCTGGCCCATGCGCTGCTGCATCTGCCGCATCATCTGCTCGGCCATTTGCCGCGCGCCCTGGCGGAGCTGGTCAAGTGCTTGGGCCTCTGCTTCGGAGGCGCCGTTCATGTCGCCATTGCGAAGTGCCTGCTCGGCGCGTTCCATCGCTTGGCCTGCGCCGTCGAATTGACCGGGGCTATCCATGCCCATGCCCTGCATGCCGCGCTGCAGCTGCCCCAGCATGTCGCGGAGTTGGCGCTGGCGTTCGGCCAAACCTTGGCCTTGTCCCTGTCCGGGCTGCTGACCTTGGCCGTCGCCCGGCTGGCCCTGTTGCCCCGGCTGACCTTGACCTTGGCCTCGCTGGCCTTGCTGGCCGCGTTGACCTTGGCCCTGTTGGCCGCGTTGTCCTTGCTGACCCTGCTGGCCGCGCTGCCCTTGTTGTCCTTGTTGTCCCTGTTGCTGTCCGCCTTGCTGCTGGCCGAAGGTATCGTCGAGCAAGCGCTGCTGCTGGCCGAGAAGCTCGCCCAGTTCGTTCATCATCTGGCTCATCTGGCTCTGGCCCTGCTGGCCCTGTTGCCCTTGAGCCATGCGGCCGTTCTGGAGGCGGTCGAGCAGGTCGCGCAGCTCCGAGAGCATCTGCTGGGCCATGTCGCGATTGCCCTGACGCATCATGTTCTCGAGGTTGCGCATCATCTGGTCGAGATCGCGCGACGAGAGCATCTGGTTCGGGTTCATCTGCTGCGGGTCCATCGGCGGCTGGTTCTCCGCCTGACGGGCCATTTCCTGCAGGAACTCGGCGAGCGCCTGACGCAACTCCTGCATCAGCCGCTGAATTTCCTCGTCGGACGCGCCGTCCTGGATTGCCTTGGAAAGCTGATCCTGGATTTCCTTGAGGCGTCGCTCCGCATCGGTCAACGCGCCATCTTCGATGCGCAGCGCGATGTGCCAGAGTTGCTTGATCGCGCTCGTCCGCGTGGCGCGGGAGTTATCCTTGGCGAGACGGTGATAGACCGTGCGCAGCCCGAGGTAGACGCGCATGTCGACGGGGAAGTCGTCTGGCGCCATGGTAATCGCGTCGATGGCGCGGAGGATTTCCATGCGCTGGCGCGGATCGTCGATCAGTTTGCCGCGCTGCTCCACCACCGCCTTGGCGAGCGGTTTGCGGAATTGACGTTGCGGTAGGATCATCTCGTAGGGATCGCTTTTGCCGGTCTGGCCGGCGAGATCCTTGGCGGTCAGTTGAAGCCGGACCGGCAGGCCTGCCCATAGGTGGTCGCCGACTTCGTGCAGCGAGACGCCCGTTGCCGTCTTCGGATAACTCTGATTGAGGCGCAGAGCCAAGACGGGTGGGCGGTCGAGCGGCGGGCGCGGACCCTTGACTGCCGGCTTTTCGGCGCGGGCCCAGGCGGTGCGGGAGGTGTCGGCCTTTTTCGGCATCTTGAGGATGCGACCCTCGACAGAGGCGATGCCGTAGTCGTCCTCGACCTTGTAGGGAATACGCAGGGAGCCGCGTAGCGTGCGCTCGGGCTCCTTGGTCAGTGATACCTTGGGCAACAAATCCGGGATGATGGTGACTTGCCAACTGGCGACGACGGAACCGGCGCTTGTAAGCCTAACCGTGCCAGATTTACGCAGTTCGCCTTTGACTTCTGCTATGTCGTTCGAGGCATCAGTCGCCTTCTGATCGGCCTCAGCTGACTGGGACGCGCCCTTGCTGCTGGACGCCTGCTTAATCGCGTCTTCTGGTTTGGCGTCGATCCGAACGGCAGGCTGACCCGGTTCGATCAATTCAAGCGCAAGCTCGCCAAGACCGCCGCTTGACCGGACAATGAGCAGGCTCCGGTCGGGAAGTTCAATTGTCCCACGGGCAGCAATCTCGGTCGCGCTGCCGGGGCGGGCGCCGTCGGCGAGCATGACCGGCGGTTTGCCTGTGTAAGCGGGCGGCGTCACCCAGGCGTCGAGACGGGCGTCGCTGATCTTGGCCAACGGACCAAAGCGGAAGGCTGCGGCGACACGGTCGGAGGCGCTGTCGCCAACGAACACGCCGAGGACGAGTAGTGCGACGAGGGCGAGCGCACGGAAGGCGAAGGGGTCGCGGCGGTCTGTGCGTGGCGCGGGGCGGGCAGGGCGCAGTCGGTCGATCAGGCGGGCCAAGCGGCTGCGGTGGGCTTCCCACAGTGTGGCAGTCGAAGGATCGGCGGCATTGAGCGTGAGGGTATCTTCGTAGGCCGTGGCCGGTCTGTGCGCGACGCCGGAAATCCGCTCCATGCGCTCCAGTGCTGCCTCACGCGCGGGCCAGCGGAGCCGAACCATGGAGACCAGGACGCCGAGGCCCGCAACCGCGAAAGCGAGCAGCAGCAGCTTGTGGGCGAGTTCGGGTAGGGACGGCCAGACGCCGAGCAGGGAGACGAATAGGAACAGGGCGCCGAGCCCGGTCAGCAGCCATAGACGTGGCCACAGCTGTTCGAACAGCAGGGCGTATTGACTGGCGCGGATCTTCGCTTCGAGACGCGGGTTTCGCGCGGGCTCGGGGCGGTTAGACGGGGGCGGCGGTACGGTCGTCGTCTCGGTCATAAGCACAGCCTAACACGGCATTTTTTCCTCGCCCATCACAATTGGGCGAGATGCTGGCGGGCGAGGTCCTGGGGCCAGTGGCCGGCAGTTGATGACCGAAATGTGGGCGGAGGAGGGCGGGTCGATTGCTGTCGAGCGCTCGCCGCGCATCAGTTGTCTGATTTTCTGCGATCTGTTGCTGCTCTGCGGCATCGTTTTGTTTAATTGTGTGCAACTAATCCGTGTGGCGTGATGTGTTTGAGGTACAGTTCAATGCGTTGCTTTTCGAAAATGTTGTCAGCCATCGCTTGCTCAGCGATCATTTCAGGTTGTGCGATCGCACCTGATATTAAAGATGTTTCACCGCTGGATCCCGTTGCAGTTGTTCGGCATATCGAGTGCGAAACTCAGATCGCCCTGATCGAAACGATCGCGTCATACTTAAGCGAGAATTTGCCCGATGGCCCTGATCGGTCGCTTCTTAGAAGTTGGCAGTCGGAGGCTGATCCAGCGAAGCGGCTATCACGCCTCAATACTTTGTCGATTGATTCGCTTTATCGCATTGCGCTAACCGACCCGGTTGCGGCCGATTACTTGATGGCTTGGGACGGCGTGGTTATCGGCTTCGGCTTTACTTTCGATATCTCAGTTCAGAATACGACTGGTAGTGGCCTGAATTTTTCGTTCTTGACTGGAGTTGGAACAGTAAAGGTTGATGCAACCGCAAGTGCAGATAAGACCCGCCAAAATAAAAAATCGTTTACCGTTATCACATCCGTGCCGCACCTCATGCAGTCGGGTGCTTGTTTGAGCCGCGCAGCCGTAACATCGAAGAGAGGATTGGCGCCGGAGTCACCGCTTAAGTTCGGGCCTTTGGCGGGAAAGCCCGATGACACAACGATTACTAACATCATTAGAACACAAGCTGGCAATCATGCGTTTCCGATTACAGGTTCTATCGGGATGAAAGATAGCCTCACGACGTTTGCGGGCATTTGGCGAGGGACCTCAGGCGGTCAAGCCCGCGCGACGAGCCTGCCAGCTCGGAAAGTGTACCTTTCGGTCTACGATTCTCCGCTCGGGAACTTTGCAAAAGAGGAAACGCCAGGTGGCTATACACAGGTGATGACTTTCACAACGAAGCTCTCTGGTAAGTTGTCGCCTACGATTGAGTTGAACAGTTCAAATCTCACGAAGGCTACCATCTCGAATGATACTTCGCGCACTGACAAGCACGAACTGATCTTGTCCTTCAGCGCGCCGACTCCCGCGGAGGTCCTGGCATCACGAAGCCGTCTGCCTGATGTTCGCTACGCGAGCGCTGTCAAGATTAGAGAACAGCTATATGCAATTCGTGCAGCAACTAGAGCTGCTGCATTTCGAACGGTGGCGTCCTCGATCGATTCTGAACGCAAGCTTTTGGCTTTCGAGCGGCTCGCTGTACGCTAGTTTATCGATACGAGGATGGCTGGGTGTTAAATCTTCCGCACATCCACGAATCGGCCCGCGATTGCGGCGGCGGCGGCCATGGCGGGGGAGACGAGGTGGGTGCGGCCCTTGTAGCCCTGGCGGCCCTCGAAGTTACGGTTCGAGGTCGAGGCGCAGCGCTGGCCGGGCTTCAACTGATCCGGGTTCATGCCGAGGCACATCGAGCAGCCGGGCTCGCGCCACTCGAAGCCAGCGGCCTTGAAGATCTTGTCGAGGCCTTCCGCTTCTGCCTGCTCCTTGACGAGGCCGGAGCCCGGCACGACGTGGGCATAGGCGAGGCGGGACGAGATCTTCTTGCCCTCGACTATCTTGGCGGCGGCGCGCAGGTCTTCGATGCGGCCATTGGTGCACGAGCCGATCCAGGCGACATCGATCTCGACATCCGTCATCTTCGTGTTGGGCTGGAGGCCCATGTAGTCGAGCGCGCGGAGGATCGCGGCCTTCTTGCCCTCGTCCGTCACCTTGGTCGGGTCCGGCGTGCTGCCGTCGATGGTCGTGACCTGTTCAGGGCTGGTGCCCCAGGTGATGATCGGCGGGAGATTATTGGCGTCCAGGGTGACGATGGTGTCGAAGTGGGCGCCGGGATCAGACTTCAATGTCTCCCAGTACTTCATCGCGGCATCCCAAGCGGCGCCCTTCGGTGATTTCGGGCGGCCTTTAAGATAGGCGAACGTCTTCTCGTCGGGCGCGACCATGCCAGCGCGGGCGCCGCCCTCGATCGACATGTTGCAGACGGTCATGCGGCCTTCCATCGACATCGCGCGGATGGCGTCGCCGGCGTACTCGATGACGTGGCCGGTGCCGCCGGCGGTGCCGATCTTGCCGATGATGGCGAGGATGACGTCCTTCGGGGTGATGCCGTTGCCGAGACTGCCGTCCACCTGGACGAGCATGTTCTTGGCCTTCTTCTGCGTCAGCGTCTGCGTGGCGAGCACATGCTCGACTTCCGAGGTGCCAATGCCGTGGGCGAGAGCGCCGAACGCGCCGTGCGTCGAGGTGTGGCTATCGCCGCAGACGATGGTTGTGCCCGGCAGCGTGAAGCCCTGCTCGGGGCCGATGACGTGGACCACGCCCTGCCGCTTATCGCGCTCATCGTAATACTCGACGCCGAAGTCGGCGGCGTTCTTGGCGAGGGTTTCGACCTGAATGCGGCTCTCCTCGTCGGCGATGCCCTTGGAGCGGTCGGAGGTGGGCACGTTGTGGTCGACGACGGCGAGGGTCTTGCCTGGAGCGCGGACCTTGCGTCCCGCCATCCGCAGGCCTTCGAACGCCTGGGGGCTCGTCACCTCGTGAACGAGGTGGCGGTCGATGTAGAGCGTGCAGGTGCCATCATCCTGGCGGTCGACGATGTGGTCGTCGAAAATCTTGTCGTAGAGGGTCTTGGGCGCGGCGTCGGCCATGGTTCGGCAGGTCCTCTGGGGGGCGAAGTCGCCGCCGTGATAGCGCGCTCGGCCCCGCCATGCCAAGGGGGAGCAGCTCTTGCGCGAGCTTGGAGCAGGTCCGGCCGCCCGGCTCAGACCTTTTCAGCGGCTTTCAGGTTGGCCTTGAACAGCTCGACGTTAGGGCAGAAGTGGGGGGTGCCCTTGGCCGCTGGATCGTCCAGGTAGTGCTTGCATTCGCCGTCGGCACCGCAGGACATGCAGCGGCGCGCGGCGTTGGCTAGGTCGTGGCCGGAGGCCGACAGGGCGATCTTTTCCCGGTCGACGCCGAGGCGATCCATCATCCGGCCCATGAACTTGGAATGCTCGTCCATGCGCTGTAGCCATTTGCGGAACATGGCAGGTGCCTCCCTATTTTGTCCGGACGAGGGTGCTGGAACGGGACCGGTCCGGCCTTGATGGCGATCAACCGGGTTGCGGAGGTGGGTTGCGGCGCCGGGGGCTACCGGGCGGCGCGCACATAGGCTAGCTGCTCGACTTCGATCCAGGGCGATGAAGGTCTAGGGCATGCAGGCGAAACCGGCGGATAGCTTTCATGTCGCGGCACTCGGCCGGCGTGAGGCGATTTTGATCCTGGCGGCGGCTGCGGCGATGATTTCGATCGCAATGGGCATTCGCCAAAGTCTTGGTCTGTTCCAGACGCCTGTTTCGAAGGACCTTGGCATCAAGGCGGCCGATTTTGCCTTCGCTATCGCCATTCAAAACATCATCTGGGGGGTGACCCAGCCGTTCATCGGGGCTGTCATCGACAAGTTCGGGCCGCGCACGGTCGCTCTATTTGGTAGTTCTCTATATGTCGTGGCGCTCGCCATCGCCGCGACGGCGACCTCGGGGCTCGCCATCATGGCCGGTGCGGGCGTACTCGTCGGTGTGGCGCTGTCTTGCACGACCTCGGCCATCGGCTCGAACGTCGCGGCGCGGGTGGTGCTTCCGACGCGTCGCAGTCTCGCGTTCGGTATCATCTCGGCGGCTGGCTCCATCGGCACGTTCTTCGCCGCGCCGATCGGTCAGGCGGTCATCCAATCGGGTGGCTGGCGGATGGGCTTCTGGGTGTTTCTCGGTCTCGCATTGCTGCTCTTTCCGGCTGCGCTGATCGGCGGGCGGGCTGAGCGGATCTCGAATGCGACGCCGCGCGATGCGTCGCTGACGATGAAGGCGGCGCTGATCGAGGCCGGCACGCATTCGGGCTATGTCGTGATGACGCTTGCGTATTTCGTTTGCGGTCTGCAACTCGTGTTTCTGACGACGCACTTGCCGAGCTATCTCGCGCTCTGCGGGCTCGATCCGATGCTGTCGGCGAAGGCGCTGGCGACCATCGGGCTTTTCAACGTGTTCGGGTCGTGGGCGTTCGGCTGGCTCGGCGATCGATACAGAAAGCGCACGCTGCTCGGCATGATTTATGTGCTCAGGTCTATCGCGCTCGCGGTCTACTTCCTGCTGCCGGCGAGCGACACGACGACGCTGGTGTTCGCGGCGATCATGGGCTTCCTCTGGCTCGGTGTGATCCCGCTGGTGAACGGCCTCGTGTCGGAGATCTTCGGTATCCGTTACCTTGCGACGCTCACCGGCATCGCGTTCTTCTCGCATCAGGTCGGCTCGTTCCTCGGCGCGTGGGGCGGTGGTGCGATCTTCGATGCGCTCGGCAGCTACGACCGTGCGGTGCAGTTCGGCGTCATCACCGGGCTGATCGCGGGGCTGGCGCAACTCTTGATGAACGACCGCCCGCTCGCGCGGATGGGCGGGCCGTCGAAACCGCAGCCCGAGCCGCAGGGTGTGCCAGCCGCACGGTGACGTTGTCGTCGTCATGGCCGCTAAGGCGGCTGGACAATCAAATTCTTGACGAATGGGGTGTGGCAGGCTTGCTTGGGTGGGCGCCTGCGCGGCCATTATGAACGAGGGTTGGGACCACATGCGGAAATTGTTCGGAACACTTGCCTTTGCTGCGACCATTGCGGTCACTGCGACGACGGCATCGGCGCAATCGACGCTCGAAAAGATCAAGGCGCGCGGGCACATCAACTGCGGCACCTCGCAGGGCGTTCCGGGGTTCTCGCAGCCCGACGACAAAGGCAAGTGGACCGGCTTCGACACCGACTTCTGCCGGGCGCTCGCTGCCATTATCTTCGACGACCCCGACAAGGCGCAATACATCTCCCTGTCGTCGAAGGACCGCCTGATCGCGCTGCAGTCGAGCACCATCGACGTCCTCGCGCGCACCACGACATGGTCCTCGGGGCGCGATAGCGGCCAGGGCGTGATCTTCACCGGCATCAATTTCTACGATGGCCAGGGCTTCCTTGTCCGCAAGTCCTCGGGCATCAAGTCCGGCAAGGAGTTTAACGGCGCGACCGTCTGCGTCAGCCAGGGCACGACGAACGAGCTGAACCTCGCGGACTTCGCGCGCACCAACAACATCAAGCTACAGGTGCTGACGTTCTCCGACACCAACGAGACCGGCAAGGGTTACGAGTCCGGTCGCTGCGACGTGTACACGACCGATCGCTCGCAGCTCGTCGCCAACCGGCTGAAGTTCGCCAACCCGGATGAGCACGTACTTCTGCCGGATGTCATCTCGAAGGAACCGCTCGGCCCGTGGGTTCGGCGGGGCGACGAGCAGTGGTTCACGCTCGTGCGCTGGACCCTGTTCGCCATGCTCAACGCCGAGGAACTGGGCGTCACGCAGGCCAATCTCGCCGACATGATGAAGTCGCCAAATCCGGAGGTGAAGCGGCTGCTTGGTGTCGAGGGCAACGCGGGCGAACAACTCGGCGTGTCGAAGGACTGGGTCGTGCGGATCCTGAAGCACGTCGGCAACTACGGCGAGAGCTTCGAACGTCATCTCGGGCCAAAAACCCGCATTGGTTTGGATCGTGGCGTGAACAAGCTCTGGACCGAGGGCGGATTGCAGTACGCGCCGCCGATCAGGTGATCGGACACATCCCTTTCACTCGTGGGACGAATGCCTTGTTGATGAGGTCCAAATGATTCTCGTCGACAGCGTTCGCTCGCATCGATTGCTCGAAGTGGCGATGCCAGAATTGCCGTGGCTTCTGGTCAAAGAGCAGTGGGCTGGCATCAGCTAAACACGACAGCGCCAAAACCTGCAGATCGTTGTGATAAAGCATTTGGTTCTGACCGGTGCTGTCGCTCACAAGAACACTCGTTGAAGAATACTGGTCGGCAGTGAAGATGGACAGCAAACTCCAATGGAAGAGTTCGCATTTCATGCAGCCGGCATACCCTGCTCGCTCAGCAGCAACGATGTAAATCGGTTGTTGGAGGAACTGCGCAACCCAGCTGGTCAGTAAATCGGTGATGCGGATGCCATCGATCCAAGCAAAATCATCATCGGTTGCAAGTGATTTCGTCTCGATCAGGACGGTGTCGTTATGAAGCCGTGGAAGACCCGTCCTCGGTAATAAGTCGAACGTATGCTCATCGGCGTTAAGGTCGAAAAGGCAGGACAGCGCGAGAGACCGGCACTCGGTCTCGGATAGGTACGAAGCTGATAGTCGCGATGCCCGGGCGATGTCGCGTTGACGATGAAGTTCCCATTTTGCCGAGGGTTCGTAAAAAGGCATGATGGACTGTCCGCGTGTTGTCCGATGTGGGCTTAACGTTTGTGCTGGCGTGTCCGGCGCATCATGATGTAAATCCACGCGAAACACACGCCCTCGGAGCCCCGCCATGAAATTCTTTGTCGATACGGCTGATGTGGCCGAGATCAAGGACCTTGCCGCGACCGGGCTGCTCGATGGCGTCACAACAAATCCCTCGCTGATCGCCAAGGCGAACCGCGATTTCAAGACGATTATCGCCGAGATCTGCGCGGTCGTGCCCGGGCCGGTATCGGCCGAGGTGGCGAGTACCGAATACGCGCAGATGATGAAGGAGGCGGCTGTCCTCTCGAAGATCGCGAAGAACGTCACGATCAAGCTGCCGCTGACGTGGGACGGCCTCAAGGCGTGCAAGGCGCTCTCGAGCGAAGGTATTCAGACCAACGTGACACTGTGCTTCTCGGCGGCGCAGGCGCTGCTGGCTGCCAAAGCCGGGGCGACGTTCATCTCGCCGTTCATCGGCCGCATCGACGATATCGGCTACGACGGTATGGATCTCATCCGGGACATTCGCGCGATCTATGACAACTACGCGGACCTCAACACCGAGATCCTTGCGGCGTCGATCCGCACGATCGGTCATGTCCGCGATGCCGCGCTCGTCGGTGCCGATGTCGCGACCGTGCCGCCTGCGATCCTCAAGTCGCTGGTGAAGCATCCGCTGACCGACGCTGGCCTCGCGCAGTTCGTAGCTGACTGGGCGAAGACCGGGCAGAAGATCGTTTGAGCATCGGGGCTCAGTCCTTCGGCAGTAGGTGGCCGGGCTCGTAGGTGCCGACGGAGTTGCCGCCGTCGACCGAAAGGACGGCGCCCGTCACGAAGCTCGCGGCGTCAGAGCAAAGATAGAAGATCGCGGCGGGAACGTCCGATGGTTCGCTCGTGCGCGCCAGCGGGATGCGCTTCTTCATGTTGGTGATGTGTTCTTCGGTGAGGGGGCTCACTACCGATCCCGGCGCGAATCCGGGTTCCACCACGTTGACGCGGATCTTGTGTGGCGCGAGTTCGAGCGCGAAGCCTTTCGAGAGCCGTTCCAGCGCCGTCTTCGAGGTGCAGTAGGGCGCAACGGTATTGCGCATCTGGCGCGCCGCGCCTGACGAGATCATGATGAAGCAGCCGCGCTTTTGTTCGGCGATCATCAGCTTCGCCATGCCGCGCGTGACGAGGAACGGCGCGCGCAGATTGATGTCGAAGATGCGGTCCCATTCTTCCACGGGGATATCGAGCAGCAGCCCCTTCGGATAGACGCCGGCGTTGTTGATGACGATATCGGGCGCGCCCCACTTGGCTTTTGCTGTCGCAATCAAATCCTCGACAGACGCTGGGTCGGTCAATTCCGTCTGGTGCACGAAGGCGCGATCGCCAGCGTTGTTCTCACGGATGACCGTTCGTGCGGCGTCGCCACGCATGTCCGAGAGGCAAACCTGCGCGCCGTCGCGCAGGAACGCCTCGGTGATCCAGCGCCCGAAAATGCCGGCGGCACCTGTGACGACGACTTTCTTGTTGGCGAACGACGTCATGCCTGCGCTCCTGTAGCCGGATGTCAGGGCAGGCTACGTCAGGCGCGGGTGCTTGACCAACGCGCCACGGGCAACGCTCATCCGCGATTTGGCGCGTTCGAATGTACGATCCGGTTCATGCGGGACGGCGGGATCGTGGGTGCACTTCCAGGCCCGCGCCCGCGCAGCCTATCGAGCAGCGGAGCAATCCCAACGGCGGCGCACATGGCACACGCGATGATCATCAGAACCAGGATGGCGATGACGAACTTTCGCGTCGGCGCCATCTGCTCCTCTACAAATAGCGGCCGATTGTAGACGGGGCTGGCGACAAGGTAGACGATTGGAAGCTTCTTGCCCTTGGCGATGTCGTCGGGGCGCTCGATCTCATCTGGCGAGAACTCGCGGAGGCGTGTCCACTTGTATCCGTCGAGAGTTGTGAATTCGAAGGTCGCGTAAGGTGTGCCCCTGCGGACCTCGTAGTCCGTGATCTCACCCATCACGATTTGCTTCGTAAAGAATTCCCAACGGAACTGGGTGGACAGACCTGCCGCGATCGAGACGGCAAAGAGGAGGCTTCCGCCGACAAGTCCAAGGAGGATGACGCTTTGGCGAATGCTCGACACATGAGTGGCGAGCCGGTGCCGCGCAGCAAAGATGACAAGCGTCCCGAATGCTAGAGCAGCAAATAAGGCGAGGAGACCTAATGTACTGTCAGTTGGATCGGCGAGACCATAGACGGCGTTGCCGGGATTTTGCCGGTTGTACCGGATGAACACGTGGTTGCCGACGTTCGTCTCGGCGTAGACTTGACTTGAGACCGTGATTTCAGCCCGGATGTCGTCGCTTGCTAGACCGTGCGATGCGGCTTTGAATGAGACAGTGATGACGCCCTGCCTGCCTTCTGCATTGGCACGGGGCAACTTTGTGACGACCGTTGCCTCTGTCGGCTGCCATGCATTCGTGTTTCGTGTCGATGCGGGTGATGGCGAAAAGTCCGTTGCATTCCAAATGAATTTCCCGGCCGGCAGGACAAGAGTGCCGACGATGAGAATGGTGACCGCCCATCGGCGCGAGTAGGCCTTCTTTGCCTCGGCATCTATGCTCTGACCGAGAACGATGCGAGGCGGGGTAAACAGATGTCGACTGCGCCAGGCCCAGAGTAGAAACGGGATGGCAGCAATTGCCGCGATTGCCAGACTGATTGTGGCTGCGCTCGACTCGAGACGCGGTTCGATCGCGAATACGCCTGGACGATGAGGGATGTACATCACGGTGACGGGTTCACCGGCTTGCAGGTCGGGTCGTGGAGCGATCACCGGTTTGGCTGTGAAGGTTTGACCGGATTGCGTCGCGTATTGAATCACGACCTGTCCGGCGCGGATCGCGGATGGAGCAGGGGTCAATACGAAGCCATTCGCTTCGACGCCATGGGTGTCGATCGCATTCCGGGCGCTAATGTCGAAAAGAGCAACGGCGGCGAAGCCGATAGACACAAGCAGCGTTGTGACGCGCCAGAGGAGCCCGAACGCGGTGCGGATAAAACTCATGACGCAACACCCCACATGATTGCGTCAATGTTAGTCTGCAACCCTTAATATGACGTGAGCTGCCTTGTTTCCGAAGAACGGCACGCAAAAAGGGCGGACCTTGCGATCCGCCCTTTGGTACTTGCGGCATTTGGCCGACTATTAGTTCTTCGCCTTGTCCACCAGGGCCTTTTCCTTGATCCAGGGCATCATGGCGCGGAGCTTCTCGCCGACTTCCTCGATGCCATGGGCGGCGTTCATGCGACGTGTCGCCTTGAAGGACGGTTGGCCGGCCTTGCACTCGCGGATCCACTCGGTGGTGAACTTGCCCGACTGGATGTCGTGCAGAACGCGCTTCATTTCCTTCTTGGTCTCTTCGGTGATGATGCGCGGGCCCGTCACGTACTCGCCGAACTCGGCGGTGTTGGAGATCGAGTAGTTCATGTTGGCGATGCCGCCTTCATAGATGAGGTCGACGATCAGCTTCACTTCGTGCAGGCACTCGAAGTAGGCCATTTCCGGTGCGTAGCCGGCTTCCACCAGTGTGTCGTAGCCGGCGCGGATCAGTTCGACGAGGCCGCCGCAGAGGACGACCTGCTCGCCGAAGAGATCGGTCTCGCATTCCTCTTTGAAGTTCGTCTCGATGATGCCGGCCTTGCCGCCGCCGATCGCCGAGGCGTAGCTCAGCAGCAGGTCGTGGCAGTTGCCGCTCTTGTCGGCGTGGATCGCCATCAAGCATGGAACGCCGCCGCCGCGCTGATACTCGGAGCGCACGGTGTGGCCAGGGCCCTTCGGGGCGACCATGCCGACGTCGAGGTCGGCGCGCGGCTCGATCAGGTTGAAATGAACGTTGAGGCCGTGGGCGAACAGGATGCAGGCGCCCTTCTTCATGTTCTCGTGCAGGTGATCGCGATAGATGTCGGCCTGAAGTTCGTCGGGGGTCAGCATCATGATGACGTCTGCCCACTTGGCGGCCTCGGCGACTTCCATGACCTTGAACTTGGCGGCTTCAGCCTTCGTCGCGGACGCCGAGCCCTTGCGGAGCGCGATGGCGACGTTCTTGCAGCCGCTGTCGCGGAGGTTTTGGGCATGCGCGTGGCCCTGGCTGCCGTAGCCGACCACGGCGATCTTCTTACCCTTGATCAGGCTGACGTCGGCATCACGGTCGTAGTAAACGCGCATAGGGTTTCCTTTCAGAAGGCGGCGTTGATCAATCCGGTTTGAAATCCGCGCGTTCCGTAGCCGCTCCGGGCCGGTGCGGCAAGTGGAAAGCCCTGTTATTGCGGGAGCGGGGCTATGCGCGGCTGGCGGCATACCACCAAAGGTTAACAGGGGTGACGATGGTGCCTGGTTCGCTAGATACAACTCTCGTCTATCGTTTGGAGCGGGCGGACTGGCTCGCCTATGAGAGCAGATCCGTGCCGTTGTCAGGACCGCGATTTGCCGTCTCGCTGCTGTTTCCCATGGCGGCCGGCGGCATCCATGGATTTGCCAGGGAGAGCGGCCTTGCCTGGTTGCCCTTTGCCTCGGATGGCTGGGTCGACAAGCTGGTCTTGGCAGCGGTGGTCTTTCTCGCCTGGTTTGTTGGAATTACCGCGTTCCTGACAATCTCTGCTCACCGGCGCGCCGCGCGGCACATTCTGGCTTCGACGGATACAACTCTGACGATCGCTGACGATGGCTCTACGGTCGCCGCCGGGGGTGTCGGCCGAACTGTGCGCTGGGGGGACCTCGCCACGGTTCGGATCGATCCGCGCCATATCTTCCTGCAGCCAGCCGTTGGGTCCAACAGGGGGGAAGTGATCATCGTGCCAGACCGGGCGTTCGGCAGCCATGCTGGGATGGTGGCATTCGGGCAGCTCGCCGATGCACGGCGTGCGGTGGGCGAGGAAATGCCGGCCTGAGGGGCTTTGCGGGAACAGATTGTTACGGCGCATTTACCGTGGCTTACGACGGCGCTCATTTCGTTGCCTGCAACATGCTATTTTTGCTGCTGTTTTTCCGATTCAGTGTGCGACATCTCTCCCCGGAGTTCTCTATGCGTGTTCAGGTTCTACCGTCGGTCGCTCTCGCCGGCGCCGTTTCGTTCGGCTTTGCGTCTGCGAGCTTTGCCGGCGGTTGCGGATCGCATCATTGCGGCGCCGCCGAAGGTGCCGTCGTCCGTCCCGCCTACAACGAAGTGGTTCACGAGCCGGCAGTGGTGGGCACACGCGTTCAGCGGATCGAGACGTCGCCTGGCTATTGGACGGCGTCGCAAGTGCCTGCACAGACCGGATTTTATCAGAAGAGCGTGGTCGTGCGGCCGTCTTCGGTGAGCTATCGCACGGTCCCCGCCCAGTACCGCACCGTTCATGAGACGGTTGTCGTCCGCCCTGCCACAGTTGCCTACGAGTATCGTCCGGATCGCCATGGCCGCATGGTGAAGTGCGCGGTACATGTCCCCGCCGTGACCCGGACGGTGGCGAGGGAAGTCATGGTGAGCCCCGGACACACGGTTGCGACGCCTGTCGCCGCGGTCTATCGGACGGTGACGGTTCCGGTCGTTATTTCCCCCGCGCGTACGGCCTATCAATACACGCCGCCGCGCGTCGACTATGTTGCGCACCCGATCACTCTCAAGGCAGCGACTGCGCGTGTGATCCACCATCCCGCCGTGCATCACTCGCGCCGCGTCTACCTGGAGAGCCATCCTGGTTTCGTTCCGGCGGCGCCGGTGGCCTATCACCATCAGCCGCGCCGTAGCCATTGGCTCCGTTGATACCTGGGGCTGTTGGCCGAGCAGTTATGCCGTGGGAGCGGTTGATGGCAGACGGCATTCTGCCGATACCGGCGAGAGCCTAGACGTCAACGGCGTGGTGCCCTTCGATTTTTTCGAGTTCACTCATGGTTCGAGTTCACTCATGGGGAGAAGCGCCATAATTCTGGTCTCCCTGTGGGGCACCAGTTGGTAGTGTGCTTGAAGGCGGGAGCATCGCGTCAGGATCGCAATAGGATCTCACTCAATTCTCATGGGCAAAGCCGTCGCGATCATGAACACCAAGGGCGGGGTCGGTAAATCGACCCTGGTGCTGGCCCTTGCCGAGACGCTGTCGGCGCTTCACGGCAAGACGGTGCTCATCATCGATGCCGATGCGCAGGCGAGCGTCAGCGCCATGCTGATGTCGGCGACGAACCTGCACAAGCTACAGACCGGGGGCAGCACAATCGTCGACCTGCTTGGGGCGACAGTGCTGCGGCAGGAGCCGCTCGATTGGGTGAAGTACGTGGTCGGCGGCGTCTCCGACGTGGACGACGCACGGACGGTGTACCTGTTGCCGAGCGACATGCAACTTGCGTTGCTGGAACGCGAGGTGTCGCGGGAGAGCCAGCATGCGCGGCTGCGTGGGACGATCGCGGCATTGCTCAATGCTGCGCGGCCGGTGTTCGACGTCATTTTGATCGACTGTCCGCCGGGGCTGTCCGTGCTGACGGAATGCTGGCTGCGGGAGGCCGACTATCACGTTGCCCCGACAAAGCCAGATTACGTGTCGGCATGCGGCCTCGAGGTGTTCCGGCGGTTCAAGTCGCTCAATCCCGAGATGGGGTTCGCGGAAGCCCTGGGTGTCGCGATCAACATGAGAGATCAGTCCTCGGTCGGTGATATCGAGTACGAACGCTGGCTGCGCGAAAATCCCGAGAACAAATGCTTTACGGCTGCCATACCGCGCAGCAACATTTTCCAGCATGCGACGGCGTACCAGACAGCCGATCGGTCCTATCCGGCCAAGTATCCGGGCGAAGTCGGGCAGGCCGTGCGGTCCATGACCGCGGAGTTCTTGCAGAGGCTTGCGGCGCGCGAAAGTACGCAGAGCACGGCCACCCCGGCGCCGGCCAAATCTGCCTCCAGCGGCCGGTGATCTACTGCTGCAGTTGACCTATCCGGCAACATGCAGTGCAATCGCGCCTCCAATCTCTTAGACAACAAGCCTCGCATCATTTTGAGGAGCGCCGAGCCATGGCAACCGCCCAAGTCATTACCGAGCGCCGCGGCGCCGTTCTCGTTGCGCGGATGGATCACCCGCCGGTCAATGCGCTCGCCATCGGGCTGCGCACGGGGCTTGTCGAGGCGATCAAGCAGGCGGAGGCGGATCCGAGCGTGAAGGCTGTCGTCATCACCGGTCATGGCCGTGCGTTCTCGGCGGGCGCCGACATCACCGAGTTCGCCAAGGGACGCCACGAGCCGGCACTCTGGAAAGTGATCAACCTCATCGAGCAGTGCTCGAAGCCCGTCGTCGCCGCGATGAACGGCCTGGCGCTGGGCGGTGGGCTGGAGACAGCGCTTGGTTGCCATTATCGCGTGGCATCGGCAGACGCGAAGCAGTTCGGTCTTCCGGAAGTGAAGATCGGCATCGTGCCGGGCGCCGGCGGTACGCAGCGCTTGCCGCGTCTCATCGGGTTCGAGGGCGCGCTCGATATGATCGTGTCGGGCAATCCTGTTGACGCCAAGAAGGCGCATGCCCTCGGCCTCGTCGACAAGCTGTCGACCGGCGATGTCGTCGCCGATGCGGTCGCCTTCGCGGAAGATCTGATTGCGCAGGGCAAAGGGCCTCGCCGCGTTTCAGAGATTGCCGTCGATCCGAGCAAGATACCGGCCGACCTCTTCGCTGCACGCCGTGCCGCCGTTGCGCGCCATCCGAGTGGTCCGCTGGCGCCGGTGAAATGCATCGAAGCGGTCGAAGCGGCGGTGACGAACGCGTTCCCGCGCGGACAGGAACTCGAACTTGCCGCGATCGGCGCGTGCATGGGCGGGCCGTACGCGCGTGCGCTGCAGTACGCGTTCTTCGCTGAACGGCAGGCTGCGAACATTGCCGACATCGGACCCGAAGTGAAGCCGCGTAACGTGACGTCGGTCGGGGTGATCGGTGCCGGGACGATGGGGCAGGGTATCAGCCTCGCATTTCTCCTTGCCGGCTTCAAAGTGACCATCGTGGAGACGACGCAAGAAGCGCTCGACCGTGGCCTCGGCAAGATCAAGGAGACCATCGCAGGCCAGGTGAAGCGTGGCCGCATGAGCGAGGCGCAGGCCGCCGCCGTTGCTGCGAATATGGCGAGTGGCACCGACCTTTCGTCGCTGAAGGACGCCGATCTCGTGATCGAGGCGGTGTTCGAGAATATGGCGGTGAAGAAGGAGGTGTTCGGGAAGCTCGATGCGATCTGCAAACAGGGCGCGGTTCTCGCGTCCAATACGTCCACGCTCGACGTCGACGAAATCGCCGCGTCGACGAAGCGGCCCGAAGACGTCATCGGCCTGCACTTCTTCTCGCCCGCCAACATCATGCGCCTGCTGGAGATCGTGCGCGGTGCCAAGACCTCAAAGGAGGTGTTGGCGACAGCGATGGCGGTCGCGAAGAAGATCGGCAAGGTGGGGGTCGTATCCGGCGTCTGCTTCGGCTTCATCGGCAATCGTATGGTCGAGGCCTACATGGAGGAAGTGCAGGCGATGCTGATGGAGGGCGCGACGCCCGCCGACATCGACGGCGCGTTCGAGAAGTGGGGCTTTGCCATGGGGCCGCTTGCCGTCATGGATCTCGCCGGCATGGATGTCGGCTGGCGTATCCGCAAGGAACACGCGATCCCCGAGGAGCGCCGCAACCTCTACAAAGTGACCGATGCGCTGGTTGAAAGCGGCCGTCACGGCCAGAAGACCGGCGCCGGCATCTATATCTACGGGTCCGATCGCAAGCGCACCGCCGACCCGAAAGTGGTCGAGATGTTCAAGGCCGAAGCGGCGAAGCAAGGCGTGGTGCAGCGCAATGGCATTTCGGCCGATGAGATCGTCGAGCGCGGGATATTGCGGTTGATCAATACCGGCGCGGAGATCCTTGAGGAAGGCATCGCGCAGCGGGCGAGCGACATCGATACGATCTACCTGAACGGCTACGGCTTCCTTGCGTGGCGCGGGGGACCGATGTGGCAAGCCGACGAGATGGGTCTTGCCAAGGTTGCCGAGAAGATCCGCGCCTACGAAGCGAAGTACGGCAAGCGCTGGGCGCTTGCGCCGCTGATCGACCGCCTGGCCAAGGACGGCGGCACGTTCGCGGCGCGGGACAAGGCGAAAGGTTGACGTTGCCGTTCGTGGCGATAGCCCGGGCGGTCGGCGGGTTCTTGTCGGGTGCCGGCCTGCCCCTCTCGCTGTGAAGCACGGGGAGAGGGGAGCCGATATTGCAACGTCCGGAGCTTCGGCCTACTTGTCGGCGTCGAGAACAGATTTGCGGGATGAAACTGACATGAAAATCGCGATCATCGGCTGTGGCGCCATGGGGTCCGTTTATGCGGCGCTGCTTGCCGACAATGGCAAGCATGACGTGATCGCAATCGACAGCTGGGGTGCGCACGTCGATGCGATCAACAGCAAGGGGCTGCGCGTCGAAGGCGCGAGCGGCGACCGCACCGTCAAGCTCAAGGCCGTCACTGATGGTTCCGGCGTGCGCGATTGCGACCTCGTTATCATCGCGACGAAGTACGACGGTGTAACGCCTGCGGCTGAAACGGCGCTGAAAATCGCCAAGCCGGATGCGCCGATCCTCACCATTCAGAACGGCCTCGGCAGCGCCGACAAGGTTGCCGATGTGGTCGGCTCCAAGCGCATCATGATCGGCGTCGTCGGCGGCTTTGGCGCCTCGATGAAAGGGCCGGGGCACGCGCATCACAACGGCATGGAGTTCATGCGGCTCGGCGAGATGAACGGCGGTATGACGGATCGTCTGCAGAAGGTGAAGGAGACGTGGGAGAGCGGCGGATTCAAGACTCTCGCCTTCGACGACATTCACAAGATGATCTGGGAAAAGCTGATCTGCAATTGCACGTACTCCGGGCCGTGCACGCTGACGGGTTTGCGGGTCGGCGAGATTCAGCAGTCGCCGTCTGGTTGGAGCATTGCGGCCGGTTGTGCCGCGGAGGCGTATCATGTCGCCCGCGCGAAAGGCATCAACCTCGATTTCAACGACCCCGTCCGCTACGTCTGGGACTTCGGCTTGAAGATCCCCGGTGCCCGTCCGTCCATGCTGCTCGATCATCTCGCCGGCAAGCCGGCCGAGATCGACAACATCAACGGCGCCATTCCGCGGCTCGGTGCGCAAGTTGGCATCGCCACGCCAATCAACTCGACCGTCGTCGCGCTGTTGAAGGCGAAGGAGAGCGGCTTCGGGAAGCCGGGCTGATCGAGAGAGACGATGTCGCGCAAGCCTGCGGGCCCCGAGATCGAGCGGATCATTCAGCTGCTGGCGCGGTTGCCGGGGCTTGGGCCGCGCTCGGCTCGCAAAGCGGGTTTGGCGCTCGTCACCAAGCGGGCGGAACTGCTCGAGCCGCTGGTCAACGCGTTGACCGATGCCCGCGACCGGATCGTAACCTGCGAGAGCTGCGGCAATATCGATACGTCGTCTCCTTGCGCCATCTGCAATGACCTGAACCGTGACCCGACCTTGATCGTCGTGGTCGAGCAGATCGCCGATTTGTGGGCGTTAGAGCGGGCGGGCGTCGTCAAGGCGCGCTATCACGTGCTCGGCGGTCATCTATCGCCGCTCGATGGTGTTGGGCCGGACAAACTGAATATTCCGAAGCTCATCGCGCGTGCACATGACCCGGTGAAAGAGGTCTTGCTGGCGATGTCGGCGACCGTCGAGGGGCAATCGACCGCGCATTACCTTCGTGAGCAGCTGGCACAGGCGGGCGTTCAGGTGTCGGCGCTGGCGCGCGGCGTTCCGGTCGGCGGCGAACTCGACTATCTTGACGAAGGCACCCTCGCGGCCGCGTTCAAGAGCCGCAAAGTTCTCTGAGAACACCGCGCCGCTGATCGGCCGGTCAAAAAAAGAATGCGGCGGCCGCGCAGGGGGACGCGACCGCCGCTTTGTCCGTCACGGAAGACCGTAACGGCCTCGGCTCCTGGGGGGTACGGAGCCGTCTGGTTCTGAAATGGTGATACCCCGAACGGCTTCAAGGAGCACGTCCGGCTGTCGCACTCCATATTTCGTTGAACTGATCGTGATCAGAACGAAAAAGGCCGCCTTCGATGGGCGGCCTTTCGTTTCAGGGCGATGCGGCGCTGTTTACTTCAGGTTGCCACAGAAGCGCTGGATGCGGGTGCAGGCTTCCTCGAGATCCTTCGTCGAGGTCGCATAGGAGATGCGGAAGGCCGGTGAACCGGCAAACGCGGCGCCATGCACCACGGCTACGCCTTCTTCTTCGAGGAGTGCCGTCACGAACGCCTCGTCGTTGACGATTTTCACGCCGCTCTTCGAGGTCTTGCCGATGGCCTCCGCGCACGACGGATAGACGTAGAACGCGCCTTCCGGTGTCGGGCACTTGATGCCGCGGGCCTGGTTCAGCATCGACACCACGAGATCGCGGCGTTGCTTGAAGACCTCATTGTTCTTGGCGATGAAGTCCTGCGGGCCATTGAGCGCTTCGACGGCGGCCCACTGGGTGATCGAGGACGGGTTCGATGTCGACTGCGACTGCAGCTTGAGCATCGCCTTGATGAGCGGTTCGGGGCCGGCACCGTAACCAAGGCGCCAGCCGGTCATGCAATAGGCCTTCGAGAGGCCGTTCATGGTCAGCGTGCGATCATAGAGGCCCGGTTCGACTTGGGCTGCGGTGTAGAACACGTGGCCGTCGTAGAGCAGGTGTTCGTACATGTCGTCCGTCAGAACCCAGACGTGCTGGTTCTTCGGCTGCATGAGGACGTCAGTCAACGCCTTCAGGTCTGCCTTGGAGTACGCGGCTCCCGTCGGGTTCGACGGCGAGTTCAGCAGTAGCCACTTGGTCTTCGGCGTGATGGCGGCATCAAGCGCGGCGGCCTTGAGCTTGTAGCCGTCTTCCATGCGGGTGTTGACGTACTTCGGTGTGCCGCCGCCGAGCATGACGATGTCGGCGTAGGACACCCAGGCCGGCGCGGGGATGATCACCTCGTCACCGGGGTTCAGGGTGCACATGAAGGCGTTGTACAGAACCTGCTTGCCGCCGGTGCCGACCGTCACCTGTGACGTCTTGTAGTCGAGGCCGTTCTCCCGCTTGAACTTGGCGACGATGGCCGCCTTGAGTTCGGGGATGCCGTCCACATCCGTGTATTTCGTCTTGCCCTGGTCGATCGCGCGTTTGGCGGCGTCCTTGATATTCTGTGGCGTATCGAAGTCGGGCTCGCCGGCTGCAAGACCGATCACGTCGCGGCCCTTGGCTTTCAGCTCACGCGCCTTCGTCGAGACCGCAATGGTCGCGGACGGCTGGATGCGGTTGAGGCTGTCGGCAAAAAAGCCCATGATACGGCTGCTCCTAAAGGTTCATTCGCGGGGAGTCGCGAAGCGGCGGGACCATACGCGCGTTGGCGTGCCGCGGCAACACGGCAGGAATGCAGCTCAGGGTGTCAGAACGGCGCTATTTCGCGGCGACCGCGATCCCCGACCCGATCAGCATGACGCCGGTCGCCTGGTTGAGGCGTTTGACCGTCCGTGTCGAGGCGACGAGGCGGCGGGACCGCTCTACGGCGAAGATGTAGGCGCCATAGACGGGATAGGAGATCAGGCAGACGATCGCTGCCAGGATGAGGTAGTCCGATACGCCGATCGCCGTCATGTCCATGAACGTCGGCAGAAGGGCGCCGTAGAAAAAGATCGGCTTCGGGTTGCCCATGGTGACGAAGAGGCCAAGGGCAACGTCACGCCAGAGCGGCGTCGCGTTTCCTTCTGCGGCGATCTCCATCGGCTTGTCTGCCGATTTGAAGGCCTTGTAGCCGAGCCAGAGCAAATACGCGGCGCCCGCATACTTCACGATCTGGAACATCGGGCCCATAGCGCTGGCGATGGCAGACAAGCCGACCATCGCGATGGCGATGAACGTGAAGTCGCCGAGGACTAAGCCGGTCGTCACAGCATATCCGGCGCGGGGACCCGAGCCCAGGGCGCGGGACAAGATCGCGGCGAGGCCAGCGCCGGGTGAGACGGCGAGCAGGAACATTGCGATCGCGAAGGCGGCGGCGGTTTCGATGGTCATGGCGGGCGTCCGTTGTTGAGACGTCAGTTATCCTCGATGCCACGGCGGGGGCAATCCCTGGAGTGACAACTCGACCATGCGAATGCGATGCTGGACTTGAACACAGAAGAGGAGCCGGTCGATGGCCCGTATCACGTCTGTCGAAAGTCTGCGCCGCGTGCTGCCGATGCCGCGCGAGACGACCAAGCTGAAATTGCTCGATGCGCTGGACGAGCAGGCGAAGGACTACATCAAGGCGAGCCCGTTCCTGCTGCTGGCGACAACGGACGCGAATGGCCGCGTCGAGGTTTCGCCGAAGGGGGATGTTCCGGGCTTCGTCCAAATCGAGGACGATAGGACGGTGCTGCTTCCCGATCGCAGCGGCAACAACCTGGCGTTCGGGCTCGAGAACATCATCGCGACAGGGCAAGTCGGTGTCATCTTCATGCGGCCTGGGACCGGCGAGACGTTGCGGCTCAATGGGAAGGCGGAACTATACGACGATGCCGATCTGCTGACGCGGCTCGGCACGCCTGATCGGCCGGCGGTACTCGCTATCCGCATTCACATCGAGCGCTGTTACTTTCACTGCGCGCGCTCGATATTCCGCGCCAACTTGTGGAAGCCGGAAACGTGGCCTGAGCGTCAGAAAGTGTCGTTCGGCAAGATCCTTGCCGGGCGGACCGGGGATGCGACGGCCGCCGCAGAAGTCGATGCCCGCGTCGAGTCGAGCTATACGACGCGGCTCTGGAAGAACGAATAGACGCGAGATATCCAAGAAATGCGTTCCCGGATGCGGCGCGAGTCGGGATCTATTTCAGACCGCAAAGACCCCGGCTCTCGCCATCGGCTCGGCCGGGGATGCAAAATGATACAAGCCCGGTCGCTCAGCCCGCCGCGGCAGCGTTGCCTTTGACGAGTTCGCTCGCCGCCATCAGGTCGACCTTGCCTGACGCGAGGACGGGGATCTGCTGGATCACCATGACGGAGCGGGGGACCCAAAGTTCGGGCAGGCCTTCTGCACGTGCTGCGGCAAGCAAAGCTGCGCGGTCGGCGCCCTGTTTGTCGGTGACGAGGACAAGTTGCTCGCCCTTGCGGGGGTCGGAGATCGCCATGCAGACGTGATTGGCGTCGGGCCAGGCGGTTTGAGCGACGGCTTCGATCGCCGCGAGCGACACCATTTCGCCGCCGATTTTCGCGAACCGCTTGGCCCGGCCCTTGATCGAGACGAGACCGGCGTCGTCGAACTCGACGATGTCGCCGGTGTCGTGCCATCCGTCCTTGGGCGGAACGAGGACGCCGGGCTTATCGGCGAGCACGTAGCCGAGCATCACGTTTGGCCCGCGCACCAGCAGGCGGCCGCCCTCGTGGATGTCCTGCACCGGTTCGAGCTTGGCTTCGATACCTTGCAAGAGTGGGCCGACGGAGTTCGGCTTCTGCTTGTGCGGCAAGCTGCAAGAGATGACGGGCGAACACTCGGTCGCGCCGTAGCCTTCGAGAATTTGCGTGCCGTACTTGGACCAGACCGCCTTCGTCTGTTCCTTCACCTTCTCGGCGCCCGCGACGACAAAGCGGACCGACTTGAGATCGGCTTCGTCGGCGGCGCGCGAATAGCCTTGCAGAAACGTATCGGTGCCGAACAAGATCGAGGCCTTGGTGGCGCCGATCAGTTTCGGGATCTCCTTGTAATGGAGCGGGCTTGGGTAAAGTACGGTCTTCATCCCGTGGAGCAGTGGCATCAAGGTGCCGGCCGTGAGGCCATAGGAATGAAAGATCGGCAGCGGGTTCATGACGATGTCGCTTGCCGAGAAGTAGCCGTCGGCGTGGACCCAGATCTGTTCAGCGTTGGCGATGACGTTGGCATTCGAGAGGACGACGCCTTTCGGCACACCTTCGGTGCCTGACGTGAAGAGCATCACGGCCGGTTGGTCGGGGCCGAGGCCATGTTTTCGATGGAAGCGCGCCGCCATCTTGGATCGAACCACGCCTTTCAGCTTGGCGGCGAGACCGATGGTCTTGCGGACGTCCTCCAAATACACGATTTCGAGTTTCTTGCCGGGGGCGGCTTCGACCTTGGCCAGTTCGTCGATGACCGGTTGTAGATTGCCGAGCGACACAAAGCGGCGCGACGTTACGAGACGGCGGATGACGCCGGTTTGGATCGCTGAACGAAGGTTCTTGATGCCGGCGGAGAAGTTCAGCAGCGCGGGAACGCGTCCGAAGGCGTTGAGCCCCATGATGACGACCGGCAGGCCGACGACGTTTGGAAGCAGCACGCCGATGGTTTCGCCGCGGCGCGTGTCCTTCGCGAGTTCGCCGCCGAGTACCAGCGCGCCCAGCACTAGCCGGCCATAGGTCAGCGGCTGGCGCTCGGGGTCTTCCAGGATGATCTTGTCGGCGCCGTGTTTGCGAACGGCGGCAAGCAGCGCTGAAAACAGCGTTGTCCGGGTGTCTTCCAGTTTGAAGGTCGCTGACATGTTTGCTTCCGCCCCGAAATCTGTTTGGGCCGGAGATTGCCGCGACTTGGCGGCGGAGGCAATGCGTGTGGCTGTGGAAGTGCTGACCGAAATCAGTCTCAACGGCCGAGCGGGCCGCCAGCGAGCCAGGCCGCGCCTTCACGATACAGTTGCTCGACTTCGGGTCCGGAGAGGCCCGGCATGTCGCGTTTCACGGTATAGCCGATGCGCGTTTGCAGGTAGGCGAGGTGGCGATAGCCCTCGGGAAAGCTCGCAAGGAGGGTCTGATCGAGGGTCAAGGTGGCGGCGGGGTCGACGGGATCGAGGCGGTCCTTTTCGTAGATGGGCTGTCGCAGCACCATACCCCATCGCACGTTGCCTGAAGTGTCCGCCTTCTTCTCGAAGAAATCATAGAAGCGGCCGGTGCAGACGACGTCGCAGAGGACACCCTCGACCTTGGCGCGCTGGGAGATCGTCATTTTCGTTTGGCTTATGGCGCGATTGCCCGTGATGTCGACCACATTGCCGCCGAGAAAATGCAGAATGCGGACGCCGTTGGCCCAACCCTTCTCGCTGCGTTCGATGAATTCCTCGAAGGTGCCTTGCGCCCAGGTCGCCAGCATACGGCCGTCTGCGTGCCAGACGGTTCGGAACAAATCCCACTGGCCGGCATCGCGCCAAACAACCCATTTTTCCACGAGATCGCGGACGGCGAGACGTTCGAGTAGTGTTTCGGCGGCTGTTGCAGTGCTAACGGACATCGACGCCTCGTGATCTCGAATGGTAGCCTCGTGTCCGTTCTTTAGGTCACAGGAGGTGCCGCGTCATGCCGAATTCGCAGCAGTCAAAGCCGCAGCCGACGCGCGGGCGTTGCCTCTGCCGAGGTATCGAATATGCGTTCACAGGCGAGCCGCTGTGGGTGGCGCACTGCCATTGCGAGAGCTGCCGCCGCGCAACGTCGTCTGCATTTGCAACGTACGTCGGGGTCGGGCTTGATCAATTCCAATATCTGAAGGGCGAGCCGGCCGGATATTCGTCGTCTCCCGGCGTCACGCGGTATTTCTGCCCGACGTGCGGGTCGCCCCTGGCGTTCGTGGGGGAGCGGTGGCCTGGCGAGATCCACCTTTATGCCGGATCGCTCGAAAACCCCGATAAAATCGAGCCGCGCGGCCATGTGCATGTCGCTGAGCAACTGCATTGGGCAGACGTGCACGACGAGTTGCCGCGTTTCTCGACGCTTGCGAAAGCGGGTGGCCCTATTCGTAAGGGACCACGGCAGAAAGCTTGAATTCGTCCGTAATATGCAAAAACTCCCGCGCTTTGCCGCGCGGGAGTTTTTATTTGGGCAGACACTTGGAAATCAGATCGCGAAGTCGGCTAGTTTGCCGCCCTTCGACAGCTTCGCGCTCAGCCAGCGGGGCTGACGGCCGCGGCCGGTCCAGGTCTCGGACTTGTTGTCGGGGTTGATGTACTTGACCGCGACTTTCGTGCCCTTTGCCGCGCCGCGGCCCCGGCCGATATTATAGAGTTCAGTTACCGAGATACCGGCGCTCTGGGTGAGCTGATCGATTTTTTGCTTGAGTTCCGTCTTCTCGCGATCCTTCGCCTTCATGATCGCGTTGCGAACGCGGACCTCAAGTTCGAGGAGATCCTTCAGCGGCATTTTGTCGATATTCGGCAGGGCCATGGACGGCATCCTTGGTTGGTTGGCCCCGGGGAAAGGGGCGGGTAACAGGATCAGGCGCATATCGCCCTTACAGCGAATATACAAGAATATATTCGTGTGGAAACATTTAATTCCCAAATGTGGATGGGTGTCGACGATGGCAATTAAAGTGCGCATGTCGAGCAATATGCACGTATCCTGATAGTATGGGATGTGCAATCAGAGGTATTCGCGTTCTAGTAGGTTATTTTTGCGCCTTATGGCGGTTATGCAACCGGCAAGCGGTGCCATTACATCTTGGGTGGAAAATGTCATGTCCCACAGAAGGTCTGTGTGACTTTCTCGCTTTCTGCCGGTGGTTGAATCAAATGATTATGCTGCGGGCGCACTCGATCCGGCGTTGCTAATGCATCCGTGAGGGCATGAAAGAAGCTGAAGTCGCCATCGATCACCGCGGCGGTGATGGCTTCTTCGATTCGATGGTTGCGCGGGATGATCGACGGGTTCGCGCGGCGCATCAGTTGCACGCGCTCCGGGGGCGCGGCGCTATCTCGTTCAAAGCGGGCGCGCCAATGCGTGAGCCATTGGGTGAAGGCGGGCGGCATAGGCTCGATTGTTTCTGCGCTGCCGGCATCGGCGGTCTCAGTGAGCGCGCGAAAGGTATTGGTGTAATCCGCGCCAGTCGCCGACATCGCTGTCAGCAGGTCGTCGAACAGAGTGCGATCTGCGGTTTCGGTGGATGTGAGACCGAGCTTCGCGCGGGCGCCGTCTAGATAGGACGCATCGAACTGCGATTTGAACCCATCGAGGGCGTCTTGGGCGAGGCCTACGGCCGTCTCCTGATCGTCCGACAATAGGGGCAACAGGGTTTCCGCGAGCCGCGCGAGGTTCCATTGGGCGATGCGTGGCTGATTGGCGTAGGCGTATCGCCCTTGCCTGTCGATCGAGCTGAAGACTTTCGCTGGGTCGTAGCTGTCGAGGAACGCGCAGGGGCCGAAATCGATCGTCTCGCCCGCTATCGACATGTTGTCGGTATTCATTACGCCATGAATGAAGCCGACATGGAGCCATTGGGCCACGAGGGAGGCTTGCCGCTTCATGACCGCCTTGAAGAGGGCGAGATACGGCTGCGGCTCTTCGCGCGCGTCGGGATAATGGCGATCGATGACGTAATCGGCGAGTGTTTTAATGGCGGGCGTGTCGCCGCGCGCGGCGAAATATTGAAAGGTGCCAACCCGGACGTGGCTCGAGGCCACGCGGGTTAGAACGGCGCCGGGTATGGCAGCGTCACGAAACACATACTCGCCGGTGCGCGCGGCCGCGAGGGCTCGTGTTGTCGGAATGCCAAGCGCTGCAAACGCTTCGGAGACGATATATTCGCGCAGCACGGGGCCAAGGGCTGCACGGCCGTCTCCGCCGCGCGAGAACGGTGTAGGACCAGAGCCCTTCAATTGAATATCACGGCGGGTGCCGTCCGGGCCGACCACCTCGCCGAGCAGAATGGCGCGGCCGTCGCCGAGCTGGGGTACGAAGTTTCCGAATTGGTGGCCGGCGTAAGCGGCGGCAAGTGGTTCAGCGCCCGGCGGAACATGCGCGCCGGCCAGCATTGCTACGCCAGCCGGGGATCTGAGCCAGGAGATATCAAGGCCCATGTCGGCTGCGAGCGGTTCGTTCAGCCGTATCAGTTCGGGGTTCTTGACCGGAGTTGGCGGAATGCGGGCGTAAAACGGCTCCGGCAAGCGCGCGTAGGTGTTGTCGAATGGGATCGGCTGGCCGATCCGCTCGTTGGTGATTTGATCGGTCATGCCGCTCATTAGTGCGCTTTCGAGCCCCATTTCAAGGCGCGCAACGATCGGAAAGCGCCTTGGGCGGTCAAAGCGGTTTCAGATGCACTTGAAATAGTCGAACGGCTCTTGGCAGGCCTCGCACTTCCAAAGCGCTTTGCAGGCGGTTGAACCGAACTCAGCCAATTTTCGTGTCTCGGTCGAGCCGCAGTGGGGGCAGGCGACGCTATCGTCCTCGAATAGGAGGGCTGCTTTGCCTGCTTTGCCGGCTGGCGGTGCGATGCCGTATTGCCGCAGCTTCTCGCGGCCCTCGGCGGTGATGTCGTCTGTCGACCAGGCAGGAGAGAGGACGCGGGAGATGCGCACGTTGCCGAAACCGGCGTCGCGTAAGGCGGCCTCGACCGCGAGCTCGATGGCGAGAACGGCGGGGCAGCCGATGTAGGTCGGCGATATGTCGACGACGATGGTGCAGCCGTCGCGTCGGACGGCGCGTATGACGCCGAGATCGGTGAGAGTGAGGACCGGGATCTCGGGGTCGGTAACGGCGCCAGCGATGTTTCGGGCACGGTCGAGTTCGGTCGTTGCCATGGCGTCGGACATGGGCTGTTGGCCTTACCAGACCGCCTCCGGATGTGCGCGGGCGAGAACCTGCATCTCGGCCAATAGGTGGCCTAGGTGTTCGGTATGGCGGCCATGACGCCCGCCGGTTTGCATGTAGCGCGGCTTTGGCACAGCGAGGGCCGCTTCGGCGAGAACCCGCGCTATGGTGGCCTCGAACCGCGGACGGATGGCGGCGCGGTCAGGGACGATGGCCTTGCCGGCAAGCGAGGTCTCGATGGCGTCCATTTCGAAAAGTTCGCCCGAATAGCCCCACAGATCGTCAAGAGCACCGGCCATCCGTCGATGGCTTTCCGCGGTGCCATCGCCGAGGCGGATCGCCCATTCGGCCGCGTGGCGGACGTGATACGCCATTTCCTTGGCTGCCTTGACGGCGATCTCGGCGAGGGCTGGATCGCGCGAGGATGAAAGGGCTTGGTAGTAAGGGTGCATCATCGCGGCGAACAACAAGTGACGCACGATCGTTGCCGCGAAATCGCCGTTCGGTTGTTCGACGAGGAGACAGTTCTTGAATGCGGCGGCGTCTCTGAAATAAGCGAAGCGATCTTCGTCGCGGCCCTGTCCTTCACGCGCTCCCGCGAGGCTGTAGAGCAGGCGCGCCTGGCCGATCAGATCGAGGCCGAGATTGGAGAGCGCAATATCTTCCTCGAGCGTCGGTGCCTGGCCGCTCCATTCGGAGAGACGATGGCCGAGGATGAGCGCATCGTCGCCGAGGCGGACGCAGTATTCGACCAATGCGGCTGTATCGTTCGTCATGGGACCAAACCTGTGCCGCGGATACGGTTTGGTCAAGAAGGAGACGACTTAGCGCGTACTGTCCAGCTTCATGTCGGTCTTCACCGCTGCGGTATGTCGGCCGATTTGGTCAGGCCGCCGTCGAGGACGCGGAAAGAGCGCCGGTCCTGCTTGACGAGGCGCGCGCCGGCGAGGGAGGCGATCAGCGGGGCCTGGTTGCGGAAAGTCTGGGCGACTGCGTGGGGCCGGCCATCGGGCCAGACGGCTTCGCTGGCGAGAAGGCGGCGGTAGGCCAGGCGACGGGTGCCGAGCCATGCGGGTGGATCGAAGGCACTCATGGCGCCGACGATGCGCGTGACGGTAGAGGACGTGTGCACCAGCGGCAAAAGAATGGCTTCGAATAGTACGGGGTCGGCGCCATCGAGAGCGGCGCTCGCCTCGATGGTCAACGTCAGGGCGCCGCCCTGGGCGATTGTCGATGCAAAATGACGCGCAATCGTCAGGCGATCGGCTTCCGGCCAGTCGTCGAGGAAATTCGAGCCACGGAACTCGAGACCAAATTGTTCGCAGATTTTGGTGCCGGCAAGGCGGTAGCCGTAGGTCTCGCTATCGAGACGTTCCAGAATGAAGGTTTCCGGCAGAATCGTTGCGATACGGGCGGGTTCGATTTCGAAACGCCGGGGGGCAACCCGCTCGCCGCGAACCTCGTTCCAGTATGCGTAAAGAATCTGGTTGGTTAGCTGCTTCATTACGCGATCCGAGCGTCCTGCACACATCTTCACGACGGTCCCGGTCGGGGCGTCGGGGGGCAAAGAGCAGGAAGCGTGCCATGGCGCGCGGGCGCGGCTGAACGGGTTAACGCCCCTGGTTGTCATTAACGTTGTTCGACGTCATGATCGGTGGCGGAACCGAGAGGCAGACCCGAGTGACCGACCCGAGCCGACGCGAGCCTATCTTCAATGCCCCTCTGGTCGTCGTTGTACTGCTCGGTGTTCTCATCGCCGTTCATGTGGCGCGCGAATGGGTGCTGCCCGGGTATCTGGGGCAGCAGACGGTTGATCGCTGGACATTTGCGCTGGCGTTCATACCCGCGCGATACGGTAGCGCCGTCACCGATATTCCGGGTGGCTCAATCGCGGGCGCGACATCGTTCCTGACGCACAGCTTGGTGCATATCGACTGGATGCATCTGATCATCAACGGCGCTTGGCTTGCAGCGTTCGGGTCCGCACTGGCGCGGCGGATTGGGACCGCTCGGTTCCTGCTGCTCTATGGGCTTTCAGCGATCGCTGGCGCGCTGCTTTATCTCGCGGTCAACGGGACGGCTCTGGTGATCATGATCGGCGCGTCGGGCGCGGTGTCCGGGCTGGTCGGCGCCGCGTTTCGCTTCTTCTTTCGTGCGGTCGACGAGGCACGCTATCATCCTGAAGGGTTGGCTGGTGCGGCACGGCAGGTTCCCCGGATGTCCTATCGCGACATGGCGGCCGATCCGCGCCTCAGGATGGCCGTCGGCATTTGGATGGTGACGAACATTGTTTTCGCGCTCGCGGCTCCCTGGATGGGCATCGAGGGTGGCGTCGCCTGGGAAGCGCATCTCGGCGGCTTTCTGTTCGGCCTGTTGGGCTTTGCGCCGTTCGATACGAGGGTCGCGCTGGCGGATGCCTACGACGGTCCGCCGGTTGCCTGAAATCTCAGCCCCAGCGATCTCAGGCCCAGCCGTAGTTGAAGCTGATCGAGATGCGCTCGCTGCGGCCGTTGTTTACTGGCACCTCGTGACGCAGATAACTCTCCCAAAGCAGGACATCGCCCGGTTTGGGGTGCATCTCGACGAAGCTGCGGTTGGAGCGGCTTGCTTTTGCCTTGCGTGGCGGTGCCGCCATCATCAGGGGTAGGCGGGGGTCTTCGAATTTGAGTCCCGCGGCTCCGGGCGGCAATTTGACGTAATATGTGCCGCTGATGATGCTTTGCGGGTGGATGTGCGCGGCGTGGTGGCCGCCGGGCGCGAGGACGTTGACCCACAGGCTGTCGAGGCCAAGGCGGCGGCCCGCCAGATCCAAGTCAAGATGCTTGGTGAAGGCGGCGACGTGCGGGCTGAGAGCGTTTTCGAGGTCTTCGAAGGCGGGGTCGCGGCGCGGCAGGTCGTTGAGCGAGGCGTATGACGTGTAGCCGGGATAACCCTCACTGCGGCACCACGCTTTGCCGGCCAGATCGGCGGCGGCGAGGGCCATGCAACTGCGGGCGAGGGATTTGCGGGTGTCGTCGGCGCCGCTCTTCAGCAGGGGGGCGCGGTACACCGTTGTTACGAAAAGCGTGTCCAGGGTGGCCATGGCTTTCCCGTAGCGCGCGCCGCGCCGCTTGAAAATGG
>JAPXTA010000025.1:0-45233 GCA_033812735.1 Hyphomicrobiaceae bacterium
CGGATGCGCTGGTAGGTGCCGCAGCGGCAGATGTTGGTCATCGCATCGTCGATGTCCGCGTCACTAGGATTGGGCTTCTTCTTGAGAAGCGACGCCGCCGCCATGATCTGGCCGGTCTGGCAATAACCGCATTGGGCGACTTCGAGTTCGAGCCATGCTTTCTGCACGGGATGCGAGCCGTTGGGTGAGAGCCCCTCGATGGTGACGATCTTGTCGGTCGGCTTCACGTCCTTCACTTGGATCGCGCAGGAACGCTGCACGTCACCATTGATGTGCACCGAACAGGCCCCGCACTGGCCAACGCCGCAACCATACTTGGTGCCAGTTAGCCCCGCCTGTTCGCGAATGGCCCACAGGAGCGGCGTGTCGCCGTCGACTTTCAGGTCGACCGACCTGCCGTTGATATTGAGCTTTGCCATGAGGCCGTTTCTCCGGACACTGATTAGGGTCACTCAGGTCAAAATGGCCGCGACTGGCGGAAAGCGTCAGCAGCGGGGTCAAATTGACTTGGAACAATGCGGCGCACGCGGCGATATGCTGGCCGCGACGGTAACGCGACCTTATGACGCCTGTAACGCGGCCACAAGGCGCGTGGCAGTGCACAAAAACGTTATGTGCAGGGCTGCTATGACCGGCGCAACCGGGCCGGAATAGCGGCCTGGATCTCGTCGTTTGAGAGTCCGGCTTGCTTGAGTACGGCTTCGGTGTCCGCACCGAGCATCGGCGGTGGCAAGTCCTGTTCCCGCGGCAGGTCGCTGAACGAGATCGGTGCGCGCAGCACGCGTTTGATCGGCGTCGGCCGGTCGAAATTCGGCTCGTAGAAGCCGATCGCTTGCAGATGTTCGTCCGTCAGCAGGTCCGTCGGCGATCTGACCGGAGAATGCGGCACGTCGAGACGGGAGAACACCTCGCACCATTCGGCAGTCGTCTTCGCAGGCAGCTTCTCCGACAGAATGGCATAGAGCCGTCCGACATGCTTTGACCGCTCGGTATGATCCTTGAACCAAGCTTCCTCGATGACGTCGGAACGGCCGAGTTCTTCGAGAACCTTGGTCCAGTTGAGCGGCGTGTACGGCAGTACGCCGAGATACCCATCCTTGGTGCGGTACGGCTTGCGGTCGGGCGACGCGACGCGGACATAGCCATCCGTGCGGTTCTCGCCCCATGTCGCCTGCGACATGTGCTCGTTGAGCGAGAACGCGACCATCGTCTCGTGCATCGGAATTTCGACATAGCCGGGCGACTGACCAGATCGCTCCTTGTGCAGGAGCGCGGCGAGCACCGCGTAGGCGAGATGCAGGCCGGTGACTTTGTCGGCGATGATGCTCGGTGCGTAGGCTGCCGCGCCGTCACGCAACTCGAACAGCCCCGCCAGTCCCGACGCCGCTTGGATGACGTCGTCATAGGCCGGACGGCCGGCGTAGGGGCCATCTCGGCCATAGCCGACAGCCGCACAGTAGATGATATCGGGCTTGAGTTTCTTCACTTCATCGAAGCTGAAGCCGAGCTTGTCGAGTGCTTCCTGCCGCATGTTGTGAATGAGCACATCGCCGGTCAGGATCAGCTTGCGCAGTGCCGCCTTGCCGCCCTCGCTCTTGAGGTCGAGCGCAACCGACTTCTTGTTGCGATTGTTGTTGACGAAGATGTGCGACAGCCCCGGCGCCCCCAACGGTGCGATGGGCCGCATATTGTCGCCTTCGGGCGGCTCGATCTTGATCATGTCAGCGCCGAGATCGCCGAGGATCTGTGCGCCGTAGGGCCCGAGGATCACGGCCGTGATATCGATGATGCGGATGCCTTTGAGGATCGGATACATGCAGGTCTCGGCGGAGAAACGGATGGGACGCCACTGTCGCTAGCACGGCGCGCCCGCCGACCCAAGAGGCAGTGACGCAAGGCAAGCGTGCGCCGCTCAACGGCCGAGCGCTGTCAACCCGAGCGTCAGCGCCGCGATGTGGAGACCGTGCACGATTGCGCCAGATCGGATCAGCTCCCCAATGGTCCCAAGCGGGTGCCGTTCCACGATGAGCGCCTCGCCGTGGTCGAATGACGGAACCCCGGCTGGCCGCGCGCCGGTCGCGGCAAACACATGCATCCGATTGGTTTGATTGTGCGGGTTGGGTGCAAAGATCCCCGCCGCACGCGGCGCGTCGCACACGTAGCCCGTTTCTTCGCCCAGTTCCCGAAGCGCGGCAGCGGCCGGATTTTCATCTTCCGCATCGACCACGCCGCCCGGGAGTTCGAGCGACGTCGCGCCGATCCCGTGCCTGTACTGCCGGACCAAGATGACGTGATCGTCGGCATCGACCGCCATCACGCAGCACCAGTCACGCGGCTTGAACAAATAGAAGGGATCGATGACCTCGCCCCGGGCGGTCAGGCAAGTCTCTGCCGTGAGGTCGATCCACTTGTCGCGCAGGATCGTCCGCCGGGCTGTGATGGTCCACGGCCGTAAGTCGTCTGTCATGACTCAGGCCTGGACGACGCACTTGGCGAGCGCCTTCTCGTTGAAGGTGATGCCCGCCCCTGGCGTCGACGGCAAAGTCACGTACCCCTTGCTCGGGATCAGCGGGTCTTGAAGCAGATCTTGCCCCCAGTTCATGTACTCGAGCCAGTGCCGCGTCGGCGTCGCCGCCATCAGATGCGCCGAGTAATCGGGCGACAGATGCGACGAAAACGGCACACCCTTGACGTCAGCGACGCGCGCGAGCCGCATCCACCCCGTAACCCCGCCGATGCGCAAGAGGTCGGGCATGATGAAGTCGCACGCATTCATCTCGATGGCCCTGACGCCGACGCGCCAATGCCACCAGGTTTCGCCGACCTGTACGGGCGTGCGCAATTTCGTCGTCAGCCGCGCCTGCGTCTCGTAGTCGTCGAACACGACAGGCTCCTCGATCCATGTGAGTCCGAGATCGTCGATACGGCGGCAGGTTTCGTAGGCCGTCGTCGCAGGCAAGGCCTGATTGAAATCGGTCGACAGCATCAGATCGGGGCCGACAGCGTCGCGGATGGCTTTGAACGCCGCAAGATCGTCCTCGATCGACGCGCGGCCGAACCGGATCTTGACGTGGGCATACCCGCCGTCCTCGCTCGCGAGTTCCTTCGCTTCCTTTGCGGCGTCCTTTGCTGGAATGAGATTGCCGCCGTTGCTGTTGTACGTCGGGATCGGCGCGTCCACACCGCCGAGCAGTTTCCACAGCGGCACGCCCGCCGTCTTTGCAAGCGCGTCGTACAGCGCCATGTCGAACATCGAGAGGGCCAGCGCCGTGACGCCCTCGTGACCGAGCAGCATCAGGCTCTTGCGGCAGGCATCGTGGAACGCTGGCATATCGTGCAGCGTCAGTGTTTTGCCTTTGGCAAAGGTCACCAGATACTCGAGCACCGGCGGCACCAGAGTGAGCCCGAGCCGGTGGAACGTGAAAGCCAGAAGCGTGCCCGTCACGCCGCCTTTCGTCTCGACCTCGATGGCCAAGAATGGGCCCTCCTTGAAGGTGCCGAACGAGACGACGAGCGGCCGGCGGATCGGCACGACCAGCGGGCGCACGCGGATGCCCGTGACTTCAATCGATGGGGTCATGGGGTCTCTCCTCGCGTTTTGAGTTGACGCTCTTAAGCTTCATTTGCGCGTAACCGGCGCCATGTCGCAAAAGGCCATTTGATCCAGTAGATCAGTCGTTCGAGCACATGCCAAGGTGCGGACGCGATCGCAACGAGCGGCATGAAGAGCGCGAGGAACACGCCGCCGCGCGCGGCCCTGGCAGCCAGATAGCCAGCGCCATTTCGATACTCGCCGCGGTCTTCCGCTGGCCACACCCGTTGCCACCAGCGCGCCGCGACGGGCGAACCGATGAGGCCCACAAGCAGCGCGACGATGTACGACCACTGCACACCCGATGGCAGCCACGGAATGATCCTGAGGTCGAGTTCGCGCTGCCGCTCGCGGCTAGGCAAGTCCATCTTGATGCTTTCCGTCACGACCTTTCCGGCAAGCCCGGACGCAACGTCGGCGAGGATGCCGCCGAGCTTGTCCGTGACTGCCGAGACGTTGCTTGCGCTCGCGCTCTCCTTGATCGCCACGATCGACGTGCGGCCATAGGTGGATGGCTCTGCACTGATCCGCAGCGGCGCTGACGGACGTGCGAACGCCGCCAGGAAATCGCCGAATGTCGCACCGACGAGCGCCTCGTCGATTGCTTTCACATCGGCCTTCATCCAGAGCCAATTTCGCCCGCCCGGCTGGCGTGCATTCGGTGATCGCAAAATGACGAGGCTGACATCCGCGCCTGCTGCCGCCTGATACAACTCAGGCAATGAAAGACTCCGCGTCCCACCGTTCGACGTCAGGATCTTCAACCCGGTTCCGTCGATGTCGCCGACGATGACCGCCGTCTGGCCTTTGATCCGAGAAAACGCAGAGGCAAGATGCGCCGGATCGATCACGTCGATGAGTGCCCGCGTCGAACCGGTCTCGAGCCGCGGCGCGAACGAAAGCGTCTGCGGGCCGCCAGGCTCTAGCGCGAGCAACCGGATGTTGGCTTTATTCAGCGGCTTCGACACATGAAACAACGTCTCTTCGAGAGCCGCCGTCTTGGCACCAGCCGTCACCAATCCTGGCCGCACGATGATGTCGTACCCGCCAGCCGCGCCGGCAATGACGCGATACGGCTTTTGCCCGGACAGCACGAACAAGTCGGCGCCGCGCGTGAGTTCCGCGACGCTCTTTGGCATGGCGAGCGCTGCTGGATCGGCAATGTAAAGGGCAACTTTGGCGTCGCTGCCCCCGCCGGGGACGAGCGTCGCAACGACGCGCTTCAACTCATCCGCATTGGCCGCGGTGAACTTTTCTCCTGCCCGGTTGACGAAGGTCCAATGTCCCTCGTGAGACAGGTGCGCGGCGAGCGCGGCGAGCGCGGTGCCTTGCCCTTCGATACGCGGCGGCAACTTGGCGACGAAGGCGGCGGCCGCATCGAGGTGGCCGGCTTTGCCCACGCGCCCGGCGACGCTTGCATCATCCGCGTGCCGCGTGATCCGCGTGAGCCAATTCGCCGACGCCCGCTCGATCGCGGCCGGCGCAGCCAGTGCCGCCAGGGCCAAAGCCACAAGCAGCCACCTCACCGCACGCCCCGCCGCCATCGTTCAAGTCCTCCTGCTAGCCCTTCTTCGCGCTGGCTCGTGCCTTGGCGAAGTCTGCCGGCCGCTTCTCGAGAAACGCCGTGAACGCTTCGCGCGCTTCGGGCGAGGCCAATAGCGTCGTATAGGCGCGAGTTTCGGCCTCGATCATGGCAAGAATGGGCGCTTGGTCGCCCTTGAGAAGCCGCCGCGCTTCGATCAGCGCCTGCCGCGGTTTCGCCGCGAGCTTCGCCGCCGCCTTGAGCGCATGCGCTTCGATCTGGTCGGGCGGCACAACCGCGTTGACGAGGCCCGCGTGAAGCGCCTGCTCCGCTCCGAACGTGTCGCCCATGACGAGAAGCTCGAACGCCCGCACGTACGACAGCCGCTGCGGCCCGATCAAGCTCGATCCCGCCTCTTGAATGAGGCCGAGATTGAGGAACGGAGCGGTGAAGCGCGCATTCGGCGACGCGTACACGAGGTCGCAATGCAGCAGCATCGTCACGCCAACGCCCACCGCGAGCCCATCGACCGCTGCGATCATCGGCTTCGTCGTATTCGGCAGCTTGCGAATGAACGTCGCAGCCGAGACCGCGCCCGGTTGGTCCGCTTCCGCCTTGCCTTGTGCACGTGCCTTGAAATCGTTCATGTCGTTGCCGGCCGAGAAAGCGCCGGGCAATCCGATGAAGACGGTGCAGGCGATGTCCTCGTTCGCATCGGCCGCATTGAGCGCATCGACCATCGCCGCGTACATCGGCCGCGTGAGCGCATTCTTCTTCTCGGCTCGCGTCAGCCGAACGACCTGCACGCCGTCTTTGACAGAAACGATGATGTCCTCGCTCACGCGGAATCTCCTAAGTTCGACAGTGTTCCCAGAAGGATGCCTTGGCGAGCGGGCCTCAACAAGGTGGATTGTGCGCAGTGCTGGCCTACGGGCGAGGCGAGGGGAGCCCGAGATCGCGCGCGGAACGATAGTAAGTGGTGCGCGCCGGCACGCTGACCGTCTCCCGCTCCGGCCACCTCAGTGCCGTCAACTTGTACCCGAAGCAGCAACCCGTATCGATGCAAACGGAATTGTTGACCCAGGTCGGGTCCTCGACTGGGATATGGCCATAGACGACCGTCGGCTCGCCTCGATAGGCCACGGCCCAATTGTACCTGATGGCGAGACCGTTCGCGTCGAGTTTGCCGTCGGTATCGCCGTAGATGCAGAAGTGCCGCACGTCGTTGCCGGTGTTGCCGATCATCCGCTCCAGAATGCCGGCGTGCGCGATCACGAGGCGGCCGTCATCGAGCCACAAGTAATCGGGCAGTCGTGCAATGAACGACACGACCCTGTCCTTGAGCGCCTGCGGCTGCTGTTCCATTTGTGCCGCCGACCGGTCGAGGCCGTGCGTCAGCTTCACGTTGTGATGCCCCGAGAGCCATCGCCAGAACTTGACGTCGTGGTTTCCAGGAACCGTGAAGCCAAGGCCGTTCTCGACAGCCGACAGCACGATCCGCAGAACATCGGGCGTGCGCGGGCCGCGATCGACGAGATCGCCGACGAACACCAGCCGCCGTCCCTCGCGATGCGGCTCCACAATAGCTGGCCCGTCCGCGCCCCAACTCACCCGGTAGCCCAGCCGTTCGAGCAAGTCTTCGAGTTCATCGCAGCAGCCGTGCACGTCGCCGATGATGTCGAACGGCCCGCGCTCCTGGCGCAGGTCGAAAGGGCGATGGCTCGCCAGGTGATCTCGGTTGCGGCTCATCGTTCGGCTATGCCGTGCCACGCCACGAGATGCAAGGGCGGGGCTCTGCAACGGGTGGCGGAACGCTCTGACAGCCTATTCCGCAGCAGTCCGGTGCGACTCCTGATCCGGTCGGTATTCGAGAATGTCTCCCGGTTGGCAAGTCAACACCTCGCAGATCCTTTGCAGGGTATCGAAGCGGATGCCTTTGACTTTGCCCGACTTCAGCAGCGAGACGTTCTGCTCCGTTATGCCGATCCGCTCGGCAAGCTCCTTCGACCTCATCTTGCGCTTTGCCAGCATCACATCGAGATTGACGATGATAGGCATGGGCGCCTCACACGATCTGGCGGTTGTCGTCGGCAAGCCTCTTCGCCTCGACCATGACATGGCCGATGGCGAGGACGAGCCCCCCGGCGACGCCGATGAGCACATCGCCGAGACCGATGCCGATGGCCAGAATGCGTTGCCCGGGTGGGTTCGCCGCCGTCATGATCGTCCCGATCAATGCCGCCGACATCGGTTGCAGGACGGCAAGCGCCATCAACGACATCCCAATGTGGCGCAAGCGCCTTGGCGCATCGTCGGTGAAGACCTCGCCGCGCCGATAGGCGTCGAACAGCTCGAACGTCTGCCGCAGCATGAAGAGCAGGACGCCCATCGGAACCATCGACACGGCGAAACACGCAAAGCGCGTCCAGCCGTCGATCAGTACCGATGCATGACCAAGTCCGAGCCGCGGCACCACCAGCGAGGCGACCGTGTCAGGCGACAGCCAGACCCACACCAGCGCGAGTTCGGCGGCGGCTCCGATGATCGCGACGGCCACACACATGAACGCCGACAGCCGCCCGAGCCGTCCGGCCGCGGGAAAAGTCAACGCCGGTGATACGCTTGACATGTTGCCTCCGTTGTATAAAAAATTATCGTAAAACAATAACTATTATACGCAGAGAGGCATGTCAATCGTGCATTCAAAAACGCTCGCCGCCGTCGCGGCTCTGCTTCTCACGGGCTGCGCCAGCCTCAAAGTGATGAGCCACGTGCCGCTATCGACCATCGCGCGGCTGACCACCATGAAGTTGTCGGACATCGATCCATCCCAACTGCGGATTGGCGCGCGCCTGCCGGTCGACTTGGAACCGCGGCCACTGGGGGTGAAAGTGCGGATGACCCTGACGCGCAATGGCGCGCCCCCGCGTACGGAAGACTTCGTACTCGTCGCAGTTGACGAAGAAGCGGAAAGCGTGGTGCGCAAGCGGTTTCAGCGAACGGACGCGCGCCTGTGGTTCTACGCGCTCTCTGAGCGCGATGTGACGCGCTTGAACGCGATCATGAGCGAGCGGGATCACGTCGCGCGCAAGGAGGCGGTATCATTGTCCATTGCCGTCGGCGTCGATGCCTGTCGCCGCACCACGATCGACGGCCGGCCTCTGCCCACGTCGACTTACCTTCGAACGAATCGTGCCGGCTACATCGTGCTGGTCGAGGATCTTGACCTGCGCAATGTGGGCGAGACGGCGGATCTGATGACCCGCATCCCGCTTTGCAGATAGGGCCGGCTGGTAGCGCCCTATCGTCGCCGGCGCGCGGTGATCGGCGTGCACCTCACTCCGCCGTGCGGATGCCCGCCGGTCCGCCTTTCGTCTTGATCGACGGCAGCCGCTGCAGAGATTTCGACGTGATACCAGAGAGGCGGAAGGCGAAAACTTCCTCTTCGACCATGCATTGCGCCAGGACCGTCTTGCTGTCCTTCGACCAGGCGATGCCCTGGCACCAGCTGCCGATCGGCGACTCGGTGAGCTTGCTGACGCCCGTGCCGTTGCGCTGCCAGATCTGTAGCTGTCCATTCTTGTTGAAGAACGGCGAGTTATCCGGCTTGTTGCTGCCGTTCATGACGGTGATCGCGATGTACTTGCCGTCGGGCGACATCTTGATGCCTTCGGGCGTCTGCCCCACGGTCACTGTGTTGACCACGCGCGGCGCGGCAGCCTTGAGATCGATGATCGACATCGTATCGGCATCGCCCTGTCCGCGCCCGATGTTGGCGACGACCGCAATGTCCCCGGTCTTCGAAACGTCGATGCCGTAGGGACGCAGTCCCGCGTTGAAGTCGCGCTTGGCATGCTCGACCTTGTTGCCGTCGACATTGAGCAGCGCGATCCGGTTGGCGCTCTCGCCGTCGAGCGTGACGAGCGCTTTCTTGCCGTCGGGGGTAAAGACGACGCCGCTCGGCCCTGCGTTCGGATTGCCGAGATCGACCTTGCCGGCGGCCGTCAGAGTGGTCCCGGCGACCGTGAAGATTGAAACCGTTCCCTCGGAGCGATTGGCGACCAGCGCCAGCGTACCCGCCTTGTTGAACGTAACGCCAGCTGCGCCCTTGCCGGCCGTCAATGTGGCGAGCACCTTCGGTTTAGCCGCAGCCACATCGCCGCCCTTGCCGACGATCCTCTTGGCTCGTTCCATCATCGAGACCTTCAGCGGCGAAAGATCGAGAACCGTCACCTTGTCGTTCGGCACGCGCTTCGCTGGATCCGCCGGGTCGAACGCCTCGGCGGCCGTGACAAGGGCGATTGCCTCGTTTGGCGATACGGCAACCGACGTCGGCGGGCCGGCAACGCTGGCGGCCACCTCCAACTCGGCGATGAGTTTCGGCGGATTGAGCCCGAGGTCGATAATGGCGACCGTATCCTTGCCATCCTTGACCGTCTGCACGGCACCGTTGACGAGCTTCACCTTGCCGTCGTTCGCGGAGACGGCGAGCTGTGCCGCCGCAGGCGCAGCCGAAAGAATTGTGGCGAGCACACAAATCGAAACACGCATGGAGCAGTCCCCCAAAGAAGCAAACGTCGGATCCAACGTGTAAAGCCTAGCACCGGCACGCGGGCACGGAAAGCTGGGGGCATCGGGCCTGCGATCCCTTGGTTGGAAGTCGGCGGCCCTCCATGTTAAACGAGCGCCGGTCCGGCGCCTGCCGGCAACGGAACTTGGTCGATGCCACGTTTATTCACCGCTCTGGAAATTCCCGAGGATGCGCGCGTGCGTCTCGCGGCGTTGCGTGCGCCGTTCGTGCGCGCGCGCTGGGTGAAGCCCGAGGACTATCACATCACGCTGCGGTTTCTCGGCGAGATCACGCGCAAGCAGGCGGACGAACTTGGCGCAATTCTGGCTGACGTCGACGTGCCATTGCCGCGGGTGAAGATCGCCGGCACGGGTGCGTTCGGCGGCAAGTCGCCGTCGGTCGTCTATGCCGCGGTCGAGGCGGACGAGGGTCTCGAAGCCCTGGCGCGCGCGCATGATCGCGCAGCTAAGACAGTTGGCCTCGCTCCCGCGCAATACAAGTTCGTGCCGCATGTAACGCTCGCCCGCCTCGAAAATGTGCCGGTTGAAACCGTCGCGAAATTTCTCGAGCGGTCAGGCGATTTGCGCGTGCCTCTCTTTTATCCATCGCGTGCCGTCATGATGTCGGCGCGCGAAGGCGGCGGCGGACCCTACGGCGTCGTCGACATCTTTCCCTTTGCCGGCCATGACGTCGGAGACGAGCCATGATCCGCGTCCAGGCCGAAGATTTCGATGTCGGTGAGGAGACGCGCAAGCTGATCGGCTCTCGCACCGACATCGGCGCCATCGTGACGTTCACCGGCACCGTGCGCGGCACGGCGGGCGGCCGCCCCATTACATCGATGGAGCTGGAACACTACCCCGGCATGACCGAGGCAGAACTCGCTCGCGTCGAGGCGGAAGCGAACGCGCGCTGGCAACTGCAGGCGAGCTTGATCATCCACCGCTACGGCAAGCTCGTGCCCGGCGACAACATCGTCCTCGTGATAGCGGCCTCGCCCCATCGCCATGCGGCCTTCGATGCCGCCGCGTTCCTGATGGACTATCTCAAGACCCGGGCACCGTTCTGGAAGCGGGAGACCTTCACCGACGGCACCGGCGGCTGGGTCGATGCGCGCGAAAGCGACGATGCCGCGCGCGAGCGCTGGGAAAAGTAGTCAGCGCTCCAACGCGCGTCGCATTGCGGCGACATCCTCAGCCGCCGTGCCGCAACATCCGCCGATGATCCGCGCGCCTGCCGCGCGCGCCCGCCGCGCATAGTGTCCCATGTCGCAAGCGTCGTAGTGCAACGCGCCATCCACGGCCCGAGGCAGACCCTTGTTCGCTTTCGCGACGATGACAGCATCTGGCGCAGCCGATGCCATCCGGCGAACGATCTCGACGATCTGATCCGGTCCCTCGCCGCAGTTCGCCCCGATCGCGGCGGGCGGAGTGGGCAAACCCATGAGTTCGCAAACCAGGTCTTTGGCGGCGACACCATCGACCAGCCGCCCGTCTCGTCCGAACGTGGCAGTCACCACGTACGGCAATCCGCAATCGATCGCGGCGCGCACGGCGGCACGGCATTCGCCAGCCGCATACATCGTCTCGATCCACAGGATGTCGGCGCCAGCGGTCTTCAGCGCCGCCATCTGCTCGGCAAATACCGCTTGGGCCTCATCCGACGCGAGACCACCGGGCCCCACCCGCACGCCGGTCGGCCCGACGGAACCCGCGACGACCGCGTCCCTTCCCGCTGCGTGCAAAGCCTGCTGCACCAGTTCGACCGCGATCTGGTTGAGGTCTCCGACCCGCGCCTCGAGGCCGAGACGCGCGAGCCGCATACGATTGGCGCCGAAGGTATTGGTGAGCAGGATATCAGCGCCCGCTTCGGCAAAGCCCCGATGCACGGCGCGCACCACGTCAGGCCGCTCGCTTAGCCACGTCTCGGGCGCCACCCCCACCGGCAACCCGCGCGAAAACAGGCTCGTCCCGGCAGCCCCGTCGGCGATCAAATAGCCCCGTTCGGCGAGCAGCCTCTCCAGCATATCGTGTCTCGTCCACTTCGAGGTTATCGACAGTCACGGCATCGGCCACCCTGCCGCAAACGCGCGGCTATGCTAGACAGCCGTCATGTCGAAACAAAAGACCATGTTCGTCTGCCAGAACTGCGGCACCACCGCCACCAAATGGGCCGGCAAATGCACCGGCTGCGGCGAATGGAACACCATGGCCGAGGAAGCCGACGTCGCGGCGACCCCCGGCTCAGGGATGGCGCGCGGCTCCAAGGGACGCGCCGTCAAGCTCGAAACCCTCGATGGTGACACCCGCGACTTGCCCCGGATATCGACGGGGATGCCTGAACTCGATCGCGTGACGGGCGGCGGCATCGTTCCCGGGTCCGCCACACTGATCGGCGGCGAGCCCGGCATCGGCAAATCGACGCTGCTCCTCCAACTCGCCGCGAAACTCGCGCGCGACAAGCGCCGCGTGCTCTATTTCTCGGGCGAGGAAGCCGTCGCTCAGGTGCGTCTGCGCGCCGACCGGCTTGGCTTGCGCGATGCCCCGGTGGGCCTCGCCTCCGAAACCAACTTGTCGAATATTCTCGCGACCCTCGATGCCGAGAAGAAGGTCGACCTCGTCATCATCGATTCGATCCAAACGCTTTGGGCCGACGCCGTCGAGTCTGCGCCGGGAACGGTCAGCCAGGTGCGCGCCGCCACGCAGACGCTCATCCGCTACGCCAAGCAGGCGAACGCGTCGCTCGTCCTCGTCGGCCATGTCACCAAGGAAGGCAACATCGCCGGCCCGAAAGTGGTCGAGCACATGGTCGATACGGTGCTCTATTTCGAAGGCGATCGCGGCCATCCCTTCCGCATTCTCCGCGGCGTCAAGAACCGCTTTGGTGCGACCGACGAAATCGGCGTGTTCGAGATGGCGCAGGAAGGCTTGCGCGAGGTCGCAAACCCCTCGGAGCTGTTCATTGGCGACAGGGACGCCTCCGCACCGGGCTCCGCTGTCTTCGCTGGCGTCGAGGGCACGCGCCCGCTGCTGGTCGAGATCCAGGCGCTTGTCGCGCCGTCGAGCCTCGGCACCCCCCGCCGCGCCGTCGTCGGCTGGGACAGCAACCGCCTCTCCATGCTGCTGGCAGTCCTCGACGCCCGCTGCGGCGTCAGCTTCTCCCAGCATGATGTCTACTTGAACATCGCCGGTGGCTTGAAGATCACTGAGCCCGCCGCCGACCTGGCCGCGGCAGCCGCCTTGCTGTCGTCGCTCACCAACACTGCGCTTGCCCCCGATCGGGTATTCTTCGGCGAAATCAGTCTCTCGGGTGCCATCCGTCAGTCCGGCCACATGGCGACACGCCTTAAGGAGGCGAACAAGCTCGGCTTCAAATCCGCTGTCGTTCCCGCCGCCGGAGACATCGATGCCGACGCTTACAAAATGAAGCTCTACCGGAGCGCACATTTGCAGAACATCGTCACGGGTTTGATGAAAAAGTCGAAATAGGTCAGTGGGCTGACCCAAAGACCAAGGGTTGGCGGCGACGCGGGCAAGCTTATTCCGAAAAATCTCTTGGCGGCGAGATTTTGGCGTGCTTTGGCAAAACCGCAGCAGGAATCATGCTACCTGCAGCAACCTGTCGGAGTCACACGCTCGCCGTGATTGCGCGCGACTGTGACTGAGGTGTGGGGGCCCGCATGACGGGCTTGAATGGGTCGAGGACGATAAGTCTATGAGCGGATCGCCGACGTATCTCGATGCAGCCTTTGTGGCTGTCGCGCTGATCTCGGGCCTGTTGGCGATGTACCGCGGTTTCAGCCGTGAGATGCTGTCGATCGCCTCTTGGGCCGCTGCAGCCGGCGCCGCCTACTACTTCGTCGTCCATCAGCGGCCCGTCGCCGAGAGCATCTCGCAGCAGATGGGCATCAACAATGTGCAGGTCGCCCAGATCGGTGCCGGCGCACTGATATTTCTTGTGGTGCTCATCTTCGTGCACCTCATCACGTCGCGCATTTCCGATCTCGTTTTAGACAGCCGCATCGGTCTGATCGACCGCATTCTCGGCTTCATGTTCGGTTTAGGCCGCGCATTCGTGCTGGTCCTCGTGCCCTACATGGGACTTGCCGCCGCCGTGGAAAAAAGAGACCAGCATCCCGATTGGGTGCGCAACAGTTGGTCGGTCCAGTTCATCCAGCCGGCCGCCGACAACTTGTCGGTCTTCCTGAAGCAGCGTGTCGAAACGCTCTATACGAAGAAGCAGCAGGAAACCAAGCCGCAGGAAACGAAGCAGTAGCGCCGGGGCTCCATCTCGATTGAAGAAGCCGACCTCTCAGTGCGTCGTAAACTCGTGAGTCTGCACCCCGTGCGAGCTCTGTGACAGCAGGATACGTGCCCCGCGCCGCTGCTGGTCGACGCTATCGGCGTGCACTGAAAGCACGAACGCCCCCGCCACGATCTGTTGCGTCAAATCCGAGCGCGTGGCCGGGTCCATCCACGATGCGATTTCGACTTTGCTATGATCGGCCCCAGCGTTGCTGAAAGCGCCGATCTTCTGCCAAAGTGGTCCGCATGACACCAGCACGAAGCCGTCGCCCGTGAAGATCAGACAAGGGTCGGACGCGGCGTTCTGCGCGATGACCACGCTCATCAAGCCGCCTCTCTTCGCGGCAATCGGAATGAGCGCTTCGATGCCCCGTTCAAGCCCGAGTACCCCGACTTGATCCGTTCCAAAGCCCGCCAGTTCGAGCGCGGCGATCGCGTCGGCCAACGTCTCGCCCGAGCGAAACGTGGCAATCGCGAGCCGCGTCTTCGAAGCGGAGCGATCGCCCTTCGCGGCCGGACCTTGCGCACGCTTGTCGCGAAGGTCCACCGTCGAGGCACCACCGCGCTGAATGCCTTGTGGCGCCAGTCTCGGCTTTGGCGGGTCGGTTTTCATGCCACCTGTCGCCGTTGATTTAGGACACCATCTTCGACCGCGCACGCGGCGTGGTAGGGCGGCCTGCCAGTTCGGCAAGACCGGCAGGATCGAGAATCGTCACCAGCACGCATTGTTCGAGATCAATGAGGCCTTCGGTGCGGAATTTGGTGAAGGTCCGGCTGATCGTTTCGATCGTGAGGCCAAGGAAGTCAGCGATATCGAGGCGGGTCATCGGCAAGACGATTTCATGCGGATTTTCGCCGCGGCGCTGGTTGCGGCGCGACAGCGCCATCAGAAAGCCCGCGACGCGCTCGCCCGCGGTGCGCTGGCTGACCGTCATCAAAAGTTCGCGGGAAGCATTGAGTTCCTGCGAGATGGCTTCATAGAGAGACACGCCGAGTGCAGGGTCGTGCCGCGCAACTTCATGGAGCAGCGGCACCGAGTAGCAGCGCAGGCGGGTCTTCTCGGTCGCTTGCGCGCTGGCTGCGTGCTCCCTCAGCGCCCCGAGTGCCACGAAATCGCCAGGGTACGCGAAGTCGATCACTTGCCGGCGGCCGTCGGAAAGGATGCGATAGATGCAGAGATGGCCTGCTTCGACGAGATAGACGTGCGTGGCGGCATCGCCTTCGCAGAACACGTGTTCTTTGGCCTCGACGGTGCGGCAGGTGCCGCCTGCGATGCGCTTCGCGAGATCGCTTGAGACGGCCTGCGGGCGAGGACCCTTTGGCGTGCTGACCATCACGGAGGCGGGGGCTTCGTTGGTATAAGCGGTGGCCAGCATGTTTTTCTCCCGGTCTGCCTTGTCGCGTCCGTCGTTCCGGACAACGCCATAAAGACAGGCCCGTGCTACCGGCCTTCGTCAGTCGTGTAAGCGATTGTGATAATTTGTAACAGCGAGGGTCCCAATTGACCTTCCGCAATGCGAAAACCGGCCGCAGATGCTCTCAGTCACGCACAAATGCGGAACGAATTGCCGCAAACGGTCACAAAGGTGATCTCGGTCAGGTTTTCGGCTTGGCGCCCCTGAGTTGTGCGTCAGCGACCGCCGTTGCCAGCGCGCCGTCTAACCCCATCTCGCGCAGCATATCCGCTGCTTCCCGCATTTCCGCGGCACGCCGCACGCCATGCGTTGCCACCCGCTCGGCCATCGTATCCGCAAGCGTCGGCCAATCGGTACCCGGGAATGTGCGGCCGAGGCTCGCATAGACGGGCTCCTCGACGCCCCAATGCCGTGTCGCCTGCGCGCAATCGACCATCAACGCCTCGATGCCCTTGATCATGATGCTGCGGCAGAGCTTGATCGCCGATGCTTTGCCGATCTCGGTCGCGACAGGACTGAGGTTCATGCCGAGCGCGTTGAGCCGCTCGCTGGTCTTGCCCGCCGCAGGCCCGCCGGTCAGGATCTCGACCTTGATCCCTAGTCCTGCGACCGGCCCCATGACCGCGCCCTCGACGTAGGAGGCCCCCGCCCGCTCCACCGCGGCAGCCGCCCGTCTCTTGGTGTTCGGCGAGGCCGAGTTGACGTCTAAAAACACTTGCCCCGCTGTGAGGCTGCCGGCCGTCGCCATAGCCACAGCCTCTGCCTGATCGGCGGTCACGGCCGAAATGACGACGGCGGCCCCGGCACAGGCGGCCGCGTTGGTGGGTGCCATCACGACCCCGATCTCGCTTGCCCGCGCGTCGACGCGAGCCCCGGCAGGGGTGCCCGCCAGAATATCGTACGCACTGAGTTCGACATCGCCCCGGGTGGCGAGATCCCGCGCGAAACGGCTGCCAAGTTCTCCGAAGCCGATGAAGGCGATCCGCAACCTGTTGTTCGTCATGGTGGCCGTCATACCCGTGAGCAGTTTTTAGGCAGCAGCAACCTGCGCGAAGCGATGTCCAGTGGCAAGCCGCGGCGTGGGATGAAAGATTTGGCCAGGGGGACCCGCGCGTTCCAGTGACATTCCCGGCCGGGTATGCTCAAAAAGTCGCGACAACGATCCGGCACCTGAACCGCCGGGCGATCAGGGAGACGAGACATGCTGAGACGACAGGTTCTCAAGGCGGCCGGTGTTGCGGCCCTGGTGATCGCAGGCATCACCCCGGCGGTTGCCCAAGACAAGATCAAGATCGGTCTCGTACTGCCGATGACCGGGCCGTTCGGGCCGAATACCGGCCACCAGATCAACAACGCCATCAAAGCCTACATGGCGCAGAACGGCGATACCGTCGCCGGCAAGAAGATCGAGATCATTCTCAAGGACGACGCCAACGTCGCCGACACGACCAAGCGCCTCGTCCAAGAGTTGATCGTCAACGACAAGGTCAACATCATAGCAGGCTTCGGCCTGACGCCGCTGGCACTCGCCGCGGCCCCGCTCTCGGCGGAAGCCAAGATCCCGCAAATCGTGATGGCGGCGGCAACCTCGATCATTCCCGATCGCTCGCCCTACATCGTCCGCACGAGCTTCCCGGCCGCCCAGCCAATTCCGCCGCTCGTCGATTGGGCGATCAAGAACAACATCAAGAAGACGATCAGCCTCGTTGCCGACTTCGCACCGGGCCACGACATCGAGAAGGCGTTCGAGGAATTCTTCACCAAGGCCGGCGGACAGGTGATGGAGAAGGTGCGCGTGCCGCTCCGCAATCCCGACTTCTCGCCGTTTCTCCAGCGCATCGCCGACGCCAAGCCGGACGCCCTCTTCGTCTTCACCCCGGCCGGCATGGGCGCGCAGTTCATGAAGCAATACGTCGAGCGCGGCCTAGACAAGTCGGGCATCAAGCTGATCGCGACCGGCGACGTAACGGACGATGACGTGCTGAATGGCATGGGCGATGTCGCGCTCGGCGTCATTACCGCCCACCACTACTCGGCCAACCACCAGAGCCCGGAGAACAAGAAGTTCGTCGAGAGCTATGCCAAGGTTTCGAACGGCGGCCGCCCCAACTTCATGGGCGCGGGCGGCTATGACGGCATCCACCTGATCTACGAGGCGCTGAAGAAGACCAACGGCAACACCGATGGCGATACCCTGATCAACGCCATGAAGGGCATGAAATGGACGAGCCCGCGCGGCCCCATGATGATCGACCCGGCGACGCGCGATGTCATCCAGAACATCTACATCCGCGAAGTGAAGAAGGTCGACGGACAGCTCTACAACGTCGAGTTCGCGACGTTCGAGAACGTCAAGGACCCGATGAAGAAGTGATGGTGCCAAGCGGCCGGCCGACAACTGAAATGTCGGCCGGCCGTGGCCAACCGGGACGGGTCGCGGAATGACCATTCTGTTCGACGGCATCGCCTACGGGATGGTGCTGTTCGTACTCTCGAGCGGACTTTGCATCACGCTCGGCCTGATGAATTTTGTCAATCTCGCACACGGCGCGTTCGCGATGGCCGGCGGCTATGCGACCGTCGTGTTGACGACGCGCTGGGGCGTGAACCTGCTTCTTGCCTTGCCGATTGCGTTCGTCGTGACAGCGGCTCTCGGCCTCGTCCTCGAACGCACCCTCTACGTCCACGTTTATGGCCGCCCCCATCTCGACCAGGTGCTCTTCACCATCGGCATCGTCTTCATGTCCATAGCAGGCATCGACTACCTGATGGGCCCGCAGCAGCAATTCGTTCGCATGCCCGACGTGCTCAAGGGCCGCATGGACGTCATGGGTGTCGGCGTCAGCCGTTATCGACTGCTCATCATCGTGATCTGCGGCCTTCTCACCATTGCCCTACAGCTGATCCTCTCGCGCACCCGCTTTGGCAGCCAGTTGCGCGCCGCCGTCGACGACCCTCGCGTCGCCCGCGGTCTCGGCATATCGGTCAACCGCGTGTTCGCGCTGACGTTCGCCGTCGGCTCCGGCCTCGCCGGTCTCGGCGGTGCGCTCGGCGCCGAAATCCTCGGCCTCGACCCGACCTTCCCGTTGAAGTTCCTGCTCTACTTCATGGTGGTCGTAACGGTTGGAGGAACCTCCACCATAACGGGGCCGTTTCTCGCAGCCCTCCTGCTCGGTATCGCCGACGTCGCCGGCAAGTATTACATCCCCGAGGTCGGCGCCTTCATCATCTACAGCCTCATGATCGTGGTGCTCGTCTTCAGGCCTCAGGGCCTCTTCGCGCGAAATTGAGAGCTTCACCAGATGCGCGAAAACCCGACACCACCATTGCCTGCGTCAGACCGCGCACGTGCCCTGATGACAGCGCGCGCTCGTTGGACGCTGCCTGAAATCGTCTTCTGGCTCGCCGCCGCAGCAACCGTCGTGTTCCTGCCGCAGCGCCACATCATGCTGAACGAGATCGCGATCCTCGCCCTGTTCGCGCTCTCGCTCGATCTGCTGCTCGGCTACGCTGGCATTGTCTCGCTCGGCCACGCAGCCTTCCTCGGCGTCGGCGCCTACACGGCAGGCCTGCTCGCAAAGCACGTGATTGCAGATCCGTTCGTCGGTCTCCTCGCCGCAGGCTTCACCGCCGGTTTGGTCGGGCTCGTAACGAGCTTTCTCGTCTTGCGCGGTTCCGATCTTACCCGCCTCATGGTGACGCTTGGCATTGCCATGGTCCTCTACGAGATCGCCAACAAGGCAGGATGGCTGACCGGCGGCGCCGATGGATTGCAGGGCATCACCATGGCCCCGGTCCTCGGCCTCTTCCGCTTCGACATGTTCGGCCGCACGGCCTACATCTACAGCCTGACCACGCTCTTCATCCTCTTCCTCATCGCCCGGCGCATCACCAACTCGCCGTTCGGCGCCTCACTCACCGCTATTCGCGACAATCCGTTGCGCGCGCAGGCGATCGCAATCCCGTTGAACCCGCGTCTCGTCGCCGTCTACACGCTCGCCGCCGTCTATGCCGGGATCGCTGGCGCGCTGCTCGCTCAAACAGCGCAGTTCGTTTCCCTCGACGTGCTCGATCTCCACCGCTCCGCAGACGTGCTGCTCGTCCTCGTCATCGGTGGCACCGGCTATCTCTACGGCGGCATCATCGGCGCCGTCCTCTTCAAGCTCTTGCAGGACTACATCTCGTCGCTCACGCCCGAGTACTGGCATTTCTGGATCGGCCTGATCCTCGTCGTCTTCGTGCTCGTCGGCCGCGAGCGGTTGAGCGATTGGCCGCGCCTGCTGTGGCAGCGTCTCGCCCGGCCCGCTACGGAGCGAGCGCCATGACCGTCGCCCTCGAAACCATCGGCCTGAAGAAGTCGTTCGGCGGTATCGTTGCGACCAACGACGTGACGCTACAAATCGCACCCGGCGCGCGCCATGCACTCATCGGCCCGAACGGCGCCGGCAAAACCACGTTCGTCAATCTGCTGACCGGCGTGCTCCAGCCGACCGCCGGCAAGGTCGTGCTATCGGGCGAAGACATCACCCGCTTGAAACCCCACCAGCGTGTCCGTCGCGGCCTCGCGCGAACCTTCCAGATCAACCAGCTGTTCCAGCCGATGACCGTGCTCGAGTCTCTCGCCATCGTCGTCGGCGAACGCCGCGGCCAGGGCTGGCAGATGGTCTCGCGATTTGGCGGCAGCGGCGTGGCCGACGAAGCCGCCGCCATTGCCGATCGCTTCAAGCTCGGCGACGCGCTCGCCACCCGCGTATCGACGCTACCCTATGGCCGCCAACGCTTGCTCGAACTCGCCATCGCGTTTGCTGCCGAGCCGAAAGTCCTGTTGCTCGACGAGCCAGCCGCCGGCGTTCCCGAAGCCGAACGCAACGACATTCTGTCGGCCGTCGCAGCGCTCCCCCGCGACGTCGCCGTGCTCCTCATCGAGCACGACATGGACCTCGTCTTCCGCTTCGCCGAGCGCATCACCGTTCTGGTCGGCGGCGCCGTCTTCAAGGATGGCGATGCAAAGTCGATTGCCCGCGATCCCGACGTTCGCGCCGTCTATCTCGGGGAGGGCGGCCATGGCCAATGACACGGCACCGCTATTGGAAGTATCGGATCTCGTCTCCGGCCATGGCGAAGCCATCGTCATCAACGGCGTGAGCCTGTGCCTCGACGCCGGCAAGTCGATTGCCCTTCTCGGCCGCAATGGCGTCGGCAAGACGACGCTCATCGACACCATCGTCGGCGTCACCCGCTTTCGCTCCGGGCGGATAGTCCTTGCGGGAGAAGACATCACCCGTCTTCGCCCCGAACAGCGCGCCGCCGCCGGCGTCGGCTGGGTGCCGCAGGAGCGCAATATCTTCAAATCGCTCACCGTGCACGAAAACCTGACAGCGGTCGCTCGCACAGGCGCATGGACGCCGGACCGCGTCTACGCCATGTTTCCGCGCCTCGCCGAGCGCCGGTCCAACCTCGGCAATCAGCTGTCGGGCGGCGAGCAGCAGATGCTCGCGATTGCCCGCGCCCTCGTGCTCAATCCACGCCTCCTTCTGCTCGACGAGCCGACCGAAGGTCTCGCCCCGATCATCGTCGACGAGTTGATGGCAACGTTGCGCCGCATCGTTCGCGAGGAACGGCTCTCGGCCATCATCGTCGAGCAGCACGCCCGCCGCATTCTCGGCCTGACAGACAACGCGATCATCCTTGATCGTGGCAGCGTCGTCTGGCAAGGCGCCAGCGCGACATTGGCGGCAGATGCCGCTATTCTCGAACAGCATCTCGGCGTCGGGGCCGTCGCGCATTGACGGCTCATCGCCCAAACCTGACAAGTTCAATCCAACGGCTGATACCAGGAACTCCGCCATGGCACCTCGCACCAAACCTCCCTTCCGCGCCGATATGGTCGGCTCTCTCTTGCGCACGAAGCCTCTCAAGGACGCGCGCGAAAAATACGCCAAGGGCGAGATTTCCAAAGCAGCGCTCACCGAAGTCGAAGATCGCGAAATAAAAACCCTCATCAAAAAGCAGGAAGCGATCGGCCTCACGGCAGTGACCGACGGTGAATTCCGCCGCGCTTGGTGGCATTACGATTTCCTCGGGCTTCTCGAAGGCGTGAAGCTCATCGAAGTCGATAGCGGCATCAAGTTCGCAGGCGTCACGACGAAAGCCGAAGCCCCGCATGTTCAAGGCAAACTCGGCTTCGGACCGCACCCCTTCATCGACCACTTCAAGTTCGTAAAGGCCAACGCCGCGCCGGGCCACGTCGCCAAGATGACGATCCCGAGCCCGTCGATGCTGCATTATCGCGGCGGACGAAAGTTGATCGATCAGAACGCCTATCCGACGATGGAAGCCTTCTATGCCGATCTCGGCGCTGCCTATGCGCAAGCCGTGCAGGCCTTCTACGACGCCGGCTGCCGCTATCTTCAGCTCGACGACGTAAGCTTCGCCTATCTCTGCGATCCCAATCAGTTGAAGATGCTGGCCGAGCGCGGCGACGATCCGAAGAAGCAGCCGCAGATCTATGCCGACATGGTCAATCGCGCGATCAAGGGCCGCCCCAAGGACATGGCAGTGACGATGCACATCTGCCGCGGCAATTTCCGCTCGACGTTCGTGGCATCAGGCGGCTACGAGCCGGTCGCGGATCTGCTGTTCAACGGCATCGATCTCGACGGCTATTTCATGGAGTGGGACAACGAACGCTCGGGCGGTTTCGAACCGCTGCGCTTCCTGCCGAAGGGCCACAAGAACGTTGTGCTCGGCCTCGTCACGTCGAAAACCGGCACGCTCGAAAAGCCCGACGACCTCCGCCGCCGTATCGACGAAGCCGCGAAGTTCGCCCCGCTCGAGCAACTCTGCCTCTCGCCGCAATGCGGCTTCGCCTCGACCGAGGACGGCAACACGCTGGCCGAAGACGAGCAGTGGAAGAAGCTCGAGATGATCGTCGACATCTCCCGCAAGGTGTGGGGCTGATGCCCTGTCCTCGCCGCCCTATCCTCTCCCCGTTGTCGCGGGGAGAGGCACGAGCCGTGCGTCTCTAAACCCTCAGAAGACCCCTCAGAACGCCCCTCAGAACGCCCCTGGGAGACCCGTGGCGCCCGTTTACCAAAGTCCGACAGGTGCAGATGCGAAAACGGTCTGCCGGCGGAATTCGACGCGCCGAAATGGCTCACAACGCATTAACCCCAAACAGGTCATTTCCCGCTGACGATCATTGATCGTCGTCGTCGTCCTTACGGAGCGACATCACCGCCGTCGCCATGGCAAGGGCGGCGAAGGTGAACGCGAACATGCCGAAGAACAAAGCCCCCGCGATGTAGGGCGTCGACGTCGTCGCGAACAGAGTGCCGATGCTGGCGGCATCCGTGGCGATCAGTCCACCCGCGACCGAGATCCCGGCCGCAGCGCCGAGCGCTCCGTTGCGAAGCAGAAATCGCACGAGTGGCGGAAGTCCGGCGGTCGGGGCTCTCGGCATGTCAGCCTCCCAATCGAATTGGCGTAATCACTTTGCTACGACGCCGAAGCGACCGCCTTGGTTTCCATCAAGGGCGGGAACGGCGCGAAAGACCATGAGGCAAAGCCGCCCACGCGGGGTGAGCCGGCAACTTGACCAAGCCCCGCCCGCATGCTGAGCCTCCGAGCCCTCAAGTCGCCGCCGGAGCCGACGCCACATGACACCCCGCATCGTCGATATCGCCGAAGTCACAAAGCCGATCGCCTCCCCGATCCGCAACGCCTATATCGACTTCTCGAAGATGACGACGAGCCTTGTGGCCGTCGTGACCAACGTCGAGCGCAATGGCCGCCGCGTCGTCGGCTACGGCTTCAATTCGAATGGCCGCTACGGCCAAGGTGGCCTCATTCGCGAACGGTTCCGCGCCCGCCTTCTCGAAGCCGACCCCGCTTCACTGCTGGATGACAGTGGCGAAAACCTCTCGGCAGAAAAGTGCTGGGCAACGCTCATGAAGAACGAGAAGCCGGGCGGCCACGGCGAACGCTCCGTCGCGGTCGGCACCATCGACATGGCCATCTGGGACGCCGTCGCCAAGATTGCGGGGAAGCCGCTGTTCCGCCTGCTCGCCGAACGCGAAGGCAAAACCGCCGATCCACGCGTCTTCGTCTATGCGGCGGGCGGCTACTACTATCCTGGCAAGGATGACGACGCGCTCCGCCGTGAGATGGCAAGTTACGTCGCGCGCGGCTACTCCGTCGTGAAAATGAAGATCGGCGGCGCATCCGTCGCCGACGACGCCCGCCGCATCGAAGCGGTGTTGAAGGAGATCGGCCCCAAGGTCCAACTCGCTGTCGATGCCAACGGTCGCTTCGATCTCGAAACCGCGATTGCCTACGCCAAGATGCTGCGCGACTACCCGCTATTCTGGTACGAGGAAGCTGGCGACCCGCTCGACTACGCGCTTCAAGCAGCCCTCGCTGACTTCTACCCCGCCCCGATGGCGACCGGCGAAAACCTCTTCTCGCATCAGGACGCTCGTAACCTGCTCCGCTACGGCGGCATGCGTCCCGACCGCGATTGGCTGCAGTTCGACTGCGCGCTCTCTTACGGCCTCGTCGAGTTCCGCCGCACGCTCGAAGCCTTGACCACGCACGGCTGGTCCTGGCGCCGCGTCATCCCGCATGGCGGCCACCAGATGTCGTTGATGATCGCGGCCGGCCTCGGCCTCGGCGGCAATGAAAGCTACCCGGACCTGTTCCAGCCTTACGGCGGCTTCCCCGACGGCGTCGCGGTCAAGGACGGCCACGTCACGCTGCCCGACCTCCCCGGCATCGGCTTCGAAGGCAAATCCGACCTCTATGCCGAGATGCGGGCGCTCGCGGCGTAGTCATCTTGCATCGCAGAAAGTCACGCTTCATCGTCGACACGGATATACGGCAAGGCTTATCTGCTGCCACTCGCTGATGTTACGAAGGACCGTTCGATATGACCGCATTGGCCCGCCGCGCTTGGGTTCCCGCAAATTCCGAAGACCTGGTGCAGCATATCGCAGCCGACACGGCGGCGCGTGAAGCCGACGCCATCGAAAAGGCCTTGCTCGCAGCGGTCGAAGAAAATGCCGCGATCCACGATCGCGATTGTCTCAATCTCAACCCCGCGACCAATGTCCTCAACCCGAAGGCGGAGCGGCTGCTCGGCATGGGTCTCGGCAACCGCCCTTCGCTCGGCTACCCCGGCGACAAATACGAGATGGGGCTCGAAGGCATCGAGAAGATCGAGGTCATCGCGGCAGAACTGGCGGCCGAAGTGTTCGGTGCGAAATTCGCCGAGATCCGTGTCGCATCGGGCGCCCTCGCCAACCTCTACGTCTTCATGGCGACCACGAAACCCGGCGACACCATTCTCGTCCCGCCGCCCTCGATCGGCGGTCACGTCACCCACCACGCCGCTGGCTGCGCTGGCCTCTACGGCCTGAAGTCGGTCGCGATGCCGGTCGACGCGGCTGGCTATACCGTCGATATCGACGCCGTTCGAGCGCTCGCCCGCAAGGAAAAGCCGAAGTTGATCACCATCGGCGGTAGCTTGAACCTCTTCCCCCATCCGATCCGCGACCTGCGCGCCATTGCCGACGAGGTCGGCGCCAAGCTGATGTTCGACGCAGCCCACATGTCCGGCATGATCGCCGGCAAGGCATGGCAACAGCCGCTCGAGGAAGGCGCGCACGCCATGACGATGAGCACCTACAAGAGCCTCGGCGGCCCAGCAGCCGGACTCATCGTCACCAACGAACCTGACCTCGCCGAGCGGCTCGACGCCATCGCCTATCCGGGCCTCACCGCCAACTTCGACGTCGCCAAATCCGCGGCCCTCGCCATGACGCTGCTGGACTGGAAGGTCCATGGCCGCGCCTATGGCGGCGCGATGAAGGCGACCGCCAAAGCCCTCGCCGAAGCGCTCGCCAAAGCCGGCCTGCCGATCCATCTCGCAAACAAGGGTGGCACAACTTCGCATCAGCTCGCCGTCGAGGCGCATCGCTGGGGCGGCGGACAGGCCTCCTCCAAGAAACTGCGGCCAGCCAATATCCTCGCCTGCGGCATCGGCCTGCCGATGGCGGGCGTCGATGGCGACGTGAACGGGTTGCGCCTCGGCGTGCCGGAGATCGTTCGCTTGGGAATGGGCCCCGAGCATATGGAGACGCTCGCCGGCTTTATCGCCCGCGCGCTCATTGGGAACGACAAGCCCGAAGCGATAGCGGCCGACGTCACCGCCTTCCGCCGAGGCTTCAAGTCGTTCAAGTACGTGCGCTGATTGCCAACAGGCCGTGGAGAGACGCGGTATCGGCCTTGTGGCCGGCTGTTGCCGTCTTTAGATCCGTCACCTTGTGGTCTAAATGTCCGTGCAACACAGCCGTGACAATCGATTCGCGCTGGCCTCCCGGGAGAGGTTGGCGTGGCCTCTCAATCTGTCGAAGATAGGCGGGACATGCGTCGTACTACCCTCAAGATGAAGCGGCCCTTGGCCCATGTAGCGGTCGTCGCGAGCGCATTGTGGATAGCCGGAGGTGCCACGGCACAAACACCGCCAGCCGCCGGCAACTGGAATTCGACCGTCAGTCGCGATGCCCAGGGCGGCGCCGTGCTCGATGCCAAGCAGATCGAAGCGCTCAAAAAAGTTTCGCTCTATTTCAATGACTTGAAGCAGTTGAAGGGCAACTTCATCCAGACCGGCGCCGACAACAAGCGTATGCGCGGCAAGTTCTTCATCAAGCAGCCCGGCCGCTTCCGTTTCGAGTACGGTTTCGGCAGCAAGCTGCTGATCATCTCTGATGGCACATACCTGTCGATCCAGGACTTGGATCTCAAGACCGACGACAAGGTCGAACTCGACCGGACGCCATTCAGAATGCTTCTCCGCAAGGATGTCGACTTCCTGCGTGACGCCAATGTTGGCGAAGTACAAGAGGTCGAAGACCTGATCATCGTGTCCTTGTCCGACAAGAGCCCGGACGCCCCTGGCAAGATCCGGCTGTTCCTCAGCAAGAAGCCTCAGTTGGAACTGAAGGAATGGGTGACGACCGACGCCCAAGGTGGCGACACCCGCATTGAGATCTCGGATCACAACAAGACCGATGACATCTCAATGGATTTGTTCAAGCCTGCCAATATCTTACAGATGAAGGCGCTGCAGTGAGGAGACCGGTCGAGGGCTGGTTATCCTCAGGCGCTGAAATAATCGGTAACAAAATGGTGAGGCGCCGCGAATCTAGGTTGAATCTGCCACATGCAAGATTATTCTGACGTTAGTGCAGGCGACTAATACCAAAGTCGGTAGTGCCCCCGTCTTCCGACTGGTCGCCTCTAACACCGGCTCCCTCCCGGTGTTTGCGCTCAAGGCGCACAGCGCCCAACTTCTTCCCCCGGAGTTGGGCGCTTTTTTTTGAATAGTGGGAAGTCAGAGCGGGCCCAATTCATCGCCCACCCATTCAGCGCTTGCCCATGTAGTCGTCGATGCGCTTCTGCTCCCACTTCGAGCTGAACAGCTTGAACGGTCTGTAGACAGCGACCCAATGTCCGGCGAGGAGTATCCCCCACCCGAGGGCTGGCCAATACGCCCACCAGCGCGACGACGTCGCGGCGTTGAGGGCGACAAGTCCTACGATCACCACCGCGTAGATCGCGGCATGAACGTAAAAGCCCTTTACGGCCTCGAGATGCCGCCTGGCGGCGGCGAGCTTCGCCGGGTCCGGCGTGCTGGAAAGGGGCTCAGTCAAGGTCGGTCACCGCTATGACGCGAAACGTCCGCATCTTGCCGTCGTGTTCCCGAACCGAGACATACTCACCCGGCTTGAACACGTGCTTGTCGAATTTGAAGCCGGGTTCGTCGTCGGCGTCGATCTTCTTGTTGTAGTCGAACGCCCAGGTACCACCCGGCTTGTGCACGATATGCCCGACCTCGTTCGGTTCGCCTTCCCAGAACCGCTTCACCCGGCAGCGCTCGCGCTCCTTCTTCCAAGCTACGGCGTCCAGATGCCACTCGTCGGTCAGCGGCGCTGCGAACTCGTAGCCATGCTTGCTGGAGCCTTCCGGAAACTCCTTGTCGCGCGCCAGTTCGAGACGGATACGTTTCAGCGTCATGGACACCTCGTCTGATGGATTTGCAGGCGCAGACGCGCCCTCCCATAATTATGGACACTTTTGCATACATTGTTGGCGGCGGCCAGTGTCCGGTTCAGCAACATTGCTCGCACAGTCACCCAGCGGGTCAATTGACAGCCATCAATCTTGAAACGGCTGCGCCTGGCCACCCAGTAAACGTAGATAACGCTCGGCCAGTTGCAGCGTCTCCAGCACGTGTCTGACGGGCAGGGAACGGCTTGGCCGATCGAGCGCCACCACGGCCCGTACCGCCGCACGTGCCGCCAGAAACAGTGGCATCGCGGCAAGACCTTCGCGCGCGCCCGGATCGTGCGACGCACCAAGATAGCGATCGAGAACGATACCCGCTGCCCGTCCCGCCCCATGGCGGTCGAGATCCATCAGCAGGAAGGCGAGATCATAGAGTGTATCGATCGTCGCGAGCGTCTCATCGAACTCCAAGGCATCGAACAGTGTTGGCACCCCATCGAGCACGACGATGTTGCCGAGATGCAAATCGCCGTGACAGCGCCGCACGAAGCCGGCGTCGCAACGCCTCTTGCGCAATGACCCGGTTTGCAAGAGTGCGGCATCGAACAGCGGTGCCAGCCGATGGGCCTGCGCCGCGATCGCATTGTCTGGCGCCGCCTTCAGCGCCGTCAACAAGTGCCCCACCGTCTCGTCGAGCCGCTCGCGCGCTTGCGGCGGTCGCGCCGCGCTCGCGTGATACGCATGGATCTTGTCTGCCAGTGCCGCTGACAATTCATCGGTCATTCCGCCGCGCTCGACGACGGACAGCAAAAGCGCCTGCTGCGGAAACCGCCGCATCTTCAGCGCCCATTCGACGGCGTCGCCGCTACCGCCCACGGCCAACCGGCCATCGGCCTCCCTGGTGATGGCAATCACGTCGAGATAGAGCGCCGGTGCCTGCGGCTGGTTCAACGCCAACTCCCGGCGCAGCGTCGCTTGCCTGAGCGCCAGCGTCGAAAAATCGAGGTACGGAAGCTTCACCGCGCGCTTGATTTTGAGCGCCAGATCGCCCGCCAGAAACACCATCGCGCCGTGTGTATCATGCCGCTCTATCGGCCCCGAACCATCGGGCCAGGCAGCTGCGCTCGAGAGAAACGCGACGACATCCGATTGGCCGTTGCTCTCAACCATCCGCGTTTCCGCCATCACTGCGCCGAGGCGTGCTCGTAGATATCTTCTTCCTGTGCATTGTGGATCCGCACCAGCGATTCGATCGATTCGATGACGCGCTGAGCGTCGCGCATGAGATAGCGGTCCACGTCGCCCACGGTGGCATCGTTGGCAAGCCGCTTCAAGAGCCGGCTGAGATGCAGGATCTCGCGATGCGCCCGGCTCATGGCGGCAAGCCCATGGCCATCGCGCAGATACTGCGAAAGGCCGGGATAGATGCGATCTTCGTCGTTGCGCTCGTGCGTAACCACCTCGTCGTCGACCACGCGCTCCGCCTCGATGATCAGGGCACGGCCTTGGTCCGGTCCAGCGGTGTCGAGCGCGTCGGCAATCTCTCTCAGCCGGTCGAGCTTCGTCTCCAGCGCCTCGTGCTCGCGCCGCAGTGCCTGTGCCTTTGATGGCTGCAGCGTCTCGCGGCCGCCTTGCCATCCCGGCGTCAGCGCGCGAAGCGCGTTCAAGATCACGGCTACATCGATCAGTTCTTGCGACAGCGCGCCTGCCACCGGGCTCAGATATCCGAAGGCTGCAGCCAGCATCGCGACACCCGACAATGCCAAACCGACATAGATGCTTTGCAGTGCGATCTTCCGCGCCCGCTTTGCAATCGAAACGGCATCCGAGACGCTATCGAGCCGGTCGACGAGGATAACCACGTCGGCCGCCTCCGACGAGGCACTAGCGCCGCGCGCGCCCATGGCGACGCCGACGTCGGCGGCAGCGAGCGCTGGGGCGTCGTTTATGCCGTCGCCGACCATGAGTGTCGGATGCTGCCGCTGTTCGACGATCACGGCCTGCACCTTGTCGGCCGGCGTGCGATCGGCCAGCACCGCATCGATGTCGAGTGCCGCGCCGATCGTCTCTGCGGCTTCCGACCGGTCGCCCGTGAGCATCACGATGCGCGAGATCCCTGCCGATCGCAGCGATCTGATTGCGCGCGGCGTTTCACGGCGCAGCTCGTCAGCGAGTAGGATCGCTCCGATCATCTGTCCGTCGCGGCTGACGAACACGCTCAAGGCCGATCGCCAGGACGCTCGCCGAAGTGCACGAACAGCCCAAGGCTCGGCATGCCGCGCATCCGCGACGAGATCGAACGACCCCGCCTTCACCGGCACGCCACCAACCAGCCCTTGCAGTCCTGACCCCATGGTCTCCCGTGCTTGCTCGGGAGGCGTTAGCATCAGCCCGCGCGCCTTCGCAGCTTCGACGATCGCGGCGGCGACGACATGATGCGACGCCTGTTCCAGCGATGCGGCGAGGCGCAGCACATCGTCCGCGTCTTCGCCCGGCGCCGTCTCGATTGCGACGAGCCGCGCGCCACCGACCGTCAGCGTCCCGGTCTTGTCGAACATGACTGTGTGCACATTGGCGAGTGCCTCGAGCGCCGTGCCGCCTTTGATCAGAACGCCGCGCCGCGCCGCGCGTGAGACGCCCGCGACGAACGCGACCGGTGCGGCAAGAATGAGCGGACACGGCGTCGACGCGACGAGGACGGCAAGCCCCCGGATCGGATCGCCGGACCACCACCAGGCGAGACCGGCGAGCGCGAGCGTGACGGGCAGCAAGATCAGCGCAAAGCGATCGGCGACGCGAATGAAAGGCGCCTTCGCCGTCTGTGCCGCATCCACCATTCTCACGATCGCTGCATAGGTGCTGTCGCCGGCGGTGGCGGACGCATCGAGCTCGAACGTTTCGCCGGCATTGACCGTGCCGCTCCGCGCGATCTCGCCCTTCGTCCGCGTCACCGCGAGGGGCTCGCCGGTCAGCGCCGACTCATCCAGCACGGCGGTGCCACTGACGATTGCGCCGTCGACCGGAATGACTTCGCCCGCTCTGACGACGATGCGATCGCCGACCTTGACCTCTTCAATAGCGATGTCTTGGATTGTCTCGCCTGCGCGGCGATGCGCCGAACGTGGCGCCCGGTCGATCAACGACCGCAGGTCTCGCTCCGCACGCGATACCGCGAAATCTTCGAGCAGATTACCGCCCGCATACATGAGCGCGACGACCGCGCCCGCCAGTGGCTCGCCAAGGATCAGGGCGGCCGACATCGACACGAATGCCACGGCATCGACACCGAGCCGTCCCGCGAGGAGATCGCGGATCATTGAATAGGCGAGGCCGACGATGACCGGGAACGTACCGAGCGCCCAGATCCGCCCTGCCCAAACCGACGAGCCGGCGAGCCACGCCAGTCCACCACATATCAGGCCTCCAAGCGCGACGGCCACCAGCAACCGCCTGAGCGCTTGCTCCGAGATGAGCGGCGGTTGGGCTGGTCGCGAAACGTCTGTCGCAGCTTGAGGCAAAGGACATCTCCGCCGGGGCGCATGGCACGTGGCGCGCCAGCCACGCTCAGGCCTGCGGAAGTGTCACTCTCTCTGGTCTTTGACAAGCGGCCCGTTGATCCAGCTCAAGCTGTGGCAGATGCGGGGCGCCGGCTAGCGGTTGTTGTAGCGCTCGTTGTCGCGCTCGGCGCGGCGTGCTGCAGCGGTCGCAAGCGAAATGACGTCGTCGGCCGTCGCCGGTACGCCTGTGACCCGGCCGATCTCGCGATTGAAAATATCAAAGGATACCGCCGTTGGCGCGGAGTCGACCTCGGAACGCAGTTGCCAGCGCGACGGCGGCGGACCATCCGTGATGTCGTAGTATTTGAGCGGTACTCGTCCAGCGATTTCAGAAAGCTGGTACGGCCGTGAAACGAGATCGCGGAACCGGTCGCAGTTGCCGCACTTGTCGCGCTCGAAAACGATGATCGTAGCTTGGCTGGCGACCGGCGGACCGGCTGGTTTGTCGCCGCGATGAGCGATCACGGCAAGACCGAGGACGCCGGACGCAACGGCAATGCCGAGCGCGACGAAGATCGCCGGCAGATTGCGCAAATGCGCTTCGCTGATCGCTTCTGACACCCCAGTCCCCTGCATGTCGTGGAGAGTCGAGCCCGGTTGTAACGCCACCACGCCCTTACGAGGGAAGGTACAGCAGTTGCATCAATGGACCGTAAACAACTGCCGCCGCGAGCCGGTTGTATCAAAGGCTCGCCGTGACGCCGCCATCGACATACAGAACATGCCCGGTCACGAAGCTCGCCGCATCGCTCGCGAGAAAAACCGCAGCACCCGCCAATTCCGAGACATCTCCCCATCTTCCCATCGGCGTGCGGTTGAGCAGCCAGCCGGAGAACGTTTGATCGGCGACGAGTGCGGCATTCAATTCGGTTTTGAAATAACCAGGACCGATGCCGTTGACGCGGACGCCGTGCCGGCTCCAGTCGATCGCCATCGCTTTGGTGAGCATCTTGAGCCCGCCCTTCGACGCCGTGTAGGGCCCGGTTGTTGGCCGCCCGAGCTCGCTCATGACCGAACAGATGTTGATGATCGATCCGTTCTTCCGCGCGAGCATGCCCGCGGCAACGCGTTTGGACACATAGAAAACGCTATCGAGATTGAGGCCGATCACCTCGCGCCAGACCTCGTCCGGCATCTGGTCGAGTGGCATGCGCTTGGTCATTCCGGCATTGTTGACCAGGATCGAGATCGGCCCGATCTCCGTTTCGATGCGCGCGACGGCCGCCGTTGCGTCGTCGGGCTTCGTCACGTCGAACGCCGCTTCGTGCACGGTAAAGCCCGCCGACCGCAAGTCGCCGGCCGCAGCCGCGACCTTCTTGGCATCTCGCCCATTGATGACGATCGTCGCGCCCGCTTCTGCAAGGCCCCGCGCGATCGCGTTGCCGATCCCCATCGAGGAGCCGGTGACAAGCGCAATACGGCCGTCGAGGCGGAACGGTGACTTCTGTGGCGAGGACATGCGAGGCTCCCGGAGAGGCGTTTTCGTGGCGCGACATTATACGCCGCAGCCGTCATCGGAAGCGAATTTAGCGGCAGGGGCCTAACGGAAAGGCAGACCTGAACTTACTTCTTGGCGCTGGCGCGCATCAGCGGCTTGGGCTGCGGGATGGCCCGCACCATGCTCGTGAACTTGACGCCGAGCCGCGTGCCGCGCCGCCACATCGACTGGCAATCGACGGCGATCCGGTCGAGCGGGATGATCAGGGTGAAGTGGTGCGGAACGCTGTCGCAGCTGCCGTCCGGATTGAACTTGTTCTTCGCCATCTCGATCTGCGCCCCGGTCGACGAGATATCCCGGACCGTGCACTCGAACGGCGTGCTGATGCCGTCGAAGAGCAGCTTTGCAGGCGTGCTGGCGGGCTTGCGCTTCGCCCACCGCTTGTTCAAGACTTCCTGCTCACTGTCGGCGAGCTGGGCGACCGATTTGCGGGTTGCAGCAGCCAAGCGGCTTTGAAACGTCATCGAAATTCCCCTGGTGCCCGCGGACACAGACAACTGCGGACAGTCGATACATCGCAAAAAAAAGTGAACGCCGGGTTTCCAGAAAGCTACACGGACACGGGTGAGGTAAAATGAATCTGCAACTCGACGGCCAGCATGTCCTGATCACAGGGGGATCGAAGGGCATCGGCCTTTCATGCGCCAAGGCCTTCTTGGACGAAGGCGCCCGGGTCACGCTCGTGTCGCGCAGCGCCGACGCCTTGGACGCCGCCGCGAAGTCGCTCGGAGCGCAAACCCGCGTCAAAACGATCGCGGCGGACCTCTCCAAGGACAGCGAACGGATCAGGGTCATGGCCGAGGCCGGGCCGATCGATATCCTCGTCAACAATGCCGGCGCCATCCCCGGTGGCGGGCTGCTCGACCTGACCATGGAACGCTGGCGCGAAGCCTGGGACCTCAAGGTGTTCGGTTACATCCATATGACTCAGATGGCGCTCGCTAAAATGAAGGAGCAGGGCAGGGGCGTGATCGTGAACATTATCGGAACAGCCGGCCGATTTCCGCGCTACGATTACATCTGCGGGGGTGCCGGTAACGCCTCGCTCGTCGCCTTTACGTCGGCCATCGGCGGCAAAGCCAGCGAGTGGGGCATTCGCGTTTTCGGCATCAACCCGGCACTGACCAGGACCGACCGCGTCATGACCCTCTCGAAGGCCCGCGCCAAGACGGCTTTCGGCGACGAAAGCCGTTGGGAAGAGATGCTGACCGGCCTCCCCTTCGACCGCATGATCGAGCCCGACGAGGTCGGCCGTACTGCCGCATTCCTGGCCTCCCCGGCCTGCGGCTATGTCTCCGGAACGGTCCTCGATATCGACGGCGGCGGCGGCTTCCGTTGAGGCCACGCGCCCGCCTTATTGCACGGGCATTGCGCCCCCGCCTTCGTTGACATCAGGGTTACCGGTCCTTATCTCTGCGGTCGCCCTACGAGCGAGGGTGAGATCGCGGAGTCCCGTGCTTTTCCGCCGGCGCGTCATGGCTGGGCCTCACCCGAGCGCCCGCTGGCTTGATCGCCCTTTCGATGGTGTGCCGCGGTGTATCCGAGGGCACAGCGCCGTCCGGCAGGGTCGTTCAAACACGCCGGTAGAACCGCCGCCAAGGGCGATCTGAAACATATCATTTTGGCCGCATCTGCGGCCCGGCCGCCATGGCCGTACGTTCGCCGTGGCGCGTCGACGTGCATTGAGGAACCGCGCATGCTGTCCATCGGCGCTATCGCTTCGAAGATTTTCGGCTCGTCGAACGACCGTAAGGTCAAGGTCTACCGGCCGAACGTCGAGAAGATCAATGCGCTGGAGGCAGAGCTTATAGCTCTTACGGACGAGCAGCTGCGAGCCCGCACACAGGAGTTCAAGCAGGCGCTCCAGGACGGCGCCAAGCTCGACAGTCTTCTGATCCCCGCCTTCGCAACCGTTCGCGAAGCCGCCAAGCGATCGCTGAAGCAGCGCCACTTCGACGTGCAGTTGATCGGCGGCATGGTCCTTCACGGCGGCAACATCGCCGAAATGAAAACCGGCGAAGGCAAAACTCTCGTCGCCACGCTTCCGGTTTACTTGAATGCCTTGATGGGCCGCGGCGTCCACGTCGTCACCGTCAACGACTACCTCGCCCGCCGCGATAGCGAGTGGATGGGGCAAGTCTACAAGTTCCTCGGCCTCTCCGTCGGCTGCATCTTCCACGACCTCGACGACGATCAGCGCCGTGACAATTACAACTGCGACGTCACCTACGGCACCAACAACGAGTTCGGCTTCGACTATCTCCGCGACAACATGAAGATGAGCGCGGAAGAGATGGTCCAGTTCGGACACCGCCCGAAGATCCAGGGCCTTCAACGCGCGCTGGCGACGCTTCAAGGCCTCGACGAAGACGAGAAGCGCGAAAAGGCGAAAACCGGACCGCTCCTCCATGAACTCGTCAATCGTGTGAACCGCGCCGGCCAAGCCCTCGATCGCCTCTACGGCGCGGGCGGTGAAGACATGCAGCAGCAGTGGGAAGCGATCCGCGTCACCGTCGGCGGCCATTTCGCCGAACTCGAGAAGACTGCGGACAACCCGTCGGATGCGATCCCGATCGCCGGGAAAATGGTCGACCAGATCGTCGACGCCTTCAAGCCGTTCTCGCTTCCGATGACGATCGAGGCAAACGAGCCGATCGAGCACAATTTTGCGATCGTCGACGAAGTCGACTCGATCCTGATTGACGAGGCCCGCACCCCGCTGATCATCTCCGGTCCCGTCGAGGACCGTGCCGAACTCTACAACGCCGTCGATGCGATCATTCCGAAACTCGCTGCGTCGGACTTCGATATCGACTTGAAGCAGCGCCAGGTCGCATTGACCGACGCAGGCAACGAGCGCATCGAGGAATTGCTGCGCGAAGCCGGCCTCTTGAAAGGCGAAAACCTCTACGACATCGACAACGTCACCGTCGTCCACCACGTCAATCAGGCACTGAAGGCCCACAAGCTCTTCCAGCGCGACCGCGACTACATCGTCAAATCGGGCGAAGTCATCATCATCGACGAGTTCACCGGCCGCATGATGCAAGGCCGCCGCTATTCGGAAGGCCTCCACCAGGCGCTCGAAGCCAAGGAACGCGTCGAGATCAAGCCCGAGAACCAGACGCTCGCCTCGATCACCTTCCAGAACTACTTCCGCCTCTATGGCAAGCTCGCCGGCATGACCGGTACGGCATCCACCGAAGCCAACGAGTTCATGGACATCTACGGCCTCGACGTCATCGAGGTGCCGACCAACATCGGCGTCGCCCGTCGCGATGAAGATGACGAGGTCTATCGCACGGTGCTCGAAAAGAACCGCGCCATCGTTGCCGAGCTGGCTGATTGCCATCGCCGCGGCCAGCCCGTTCTCGTCGGCACCACGTCGATCGAGAAGTCCGAGCAGTTGTCGGAACTCCTCAAAGACAAGAAGTTCATCAAGGATCTCGCCGTCTACATGCGCAACCTCGCCGACGGCCTCAAGCCCGGCAAGGAAGACGAGCTCAAGAAGAACCTGATCACCATCGCCTCGCATATCGACGACCTCGTCAAGAATGCGGGCGCCGGCGATCCGGTCCCCCACCAGGTCCTCAACGCCCGCTATCACGAGCAAGAAGCGAGCATCGTCGCCCAGGCAGGCGTGCCCGGCGCCGTGACGATCGCGACCAACATGGCCGGCCGCGGCACCGACATCCAGCTCGGCGGCAACGTCGAATTCCGTCTGCGCGACTGGGCCAAGGCGAAGATGGAAGCCGGCGAAGCGCCGACCGATCAGGAAATCGCCGCAGAGCGCGCCAAGATCGAAGTCGACGTCGCGGACAAGAAAAAGAAGGCTCTCGAAGCCGGTGGCCTCTACGTCGTCGGCACCGAGCGTCACGAAAGCCGCCGCATCGACAATCAGTTGCGCGGCCGCTCCGGCCGCCAGGGCGACCCCGGCCGCTCCAAGTTCTATCTATCGCTCGAAGACGACTTGATGCGCATCTTCGGTGGCGACCGCATGGACGGCATGCTCCAGAAGCTCGGCCTCAAGGACGGCGAAGCGATCGTCCATCCGTGGATCAACAAGGCGCTCGAGAAGGCGCAGCAGAAGGTCGAAGCGCGCAACTTCGACAGCCGCAAGTACGTCCTCAAGTACGACGACGTGATGAACGATCAGCGCAAGAACATCTTCGAGCAGCGCATCGACATCATGGGCCGCGACGATGTCTCCGACACCATCGAGGACATGCGCAAGCAAATCGTCTTGGAACTTGTCGCAGCCGACATTCCTGAGACGGCCTATGCCGAGCAATGGAAAACCGAGCATCTCACTGAAGAGATCGAGCGCATCTTCGGTCTCTCGTTGCCGATCAAGGAATGGGCGGCCGAGGAAGGCATCGCCGATCAGGAAATCCGCGAGCGTATTCTGAAGGCCGTCGAGGAGAAAGCGGCGCAAAAAACCGCCGAGGTCGGCCCCGAGAATATGCGCCAGGTCGAGAAGATGGTGCTGCTGCAAACCCTGGATCACCTCTGGCGTGAGCATCTCGTGACGCTCGAACACCTCCGCCAGGTCATCGGCTTCCGCGCCTACGGCCAGCGCGATCCCGTCAACGAGTACAAGCAGGAAGCATTCCATCTCTTCGAGGCGATGCTCGACAAACTCCGCGAAGCGACCGTTGGCCAGCTCATGTACGTCGAGTTGCGCCCCGACGAGCAGGTGCAGGATCTGGCGGTCATGCAGCCGCAGGAATTGCCGGAAATGACGGCGCATCACATCGATCCGACCACGGGCGAAGATGAATTGGCCCTCGTCAACGCGGCACTTGCGGCCGAAGGCCGTCCGCCCGCAGCGGAGGCCCGTGCGCCCGTCGTCAGCCGCAAATCGGCCGCCGGCATCGACCCGGGCGATCCCGCGACGTGGGGCAAGCCGTCCCGTAACGCGCCCTGCCCCTGCGGCTCCGGCAAGAAGTACAAGCATTGCCACGGCAAGCACGCCTGATAGGATCACGGGGCCTGCAGAGTAACGCGTCGAAAGGCCTGAAATGAGCGCTCCCGCGAAGCCGTCGATCATTGGCCCCGACTTGGTCGTCAAGGGTGACATCAGGAACGGCGGTTCGATCGAAGTGCGTGGTTACGTTGAGGGCTCGATCGCGACAGATCACTTAGTGGTTCATAACGGCGGCCGCGTCTTCGGCACCGTCCGCGCCAACGCCGTCGACGTCAACGGCACCATGCAAGGCACGGTCGCCGTCAAGAATCTGATCAACATCGGCCCTTCGGGCGAAGTGTCGGGCGATGTCCGCTATGGACGCTTGGCGTTGGCGACGGGCGGCAGCCTCGAAGCCGATGTCCGCAACGTGCCGCCGGAACTCGCAGGCGACTTCGAGTTGACCGTTCGCCGGGGTCGATCCGTTCGCATCACACCAGCCGATTTGACGGCGGTCGATCCCGACAACACCAGCGCCGAGCTGACGTACGCGATCTCGAACGCCACTAGCGGCGCAATCGTTCTCGGTTCCGCTCCCTCTGCTGCCGTTACGTCATTCACCGACGCGGATATCCGCGAAGGCGCCGTCTTTTTTGCGCACGACGGTAGCAGCGGCGCCAACGCGAGCTTCGACGTGCAAGTCGCCGACAAGTCCGGCGCGACATCCGGTGCTGCGCGCACGGTCACCGTGCGTGTGGTCTAAGCTTGTCTTCGTGCTGCTTCCGTGTCGAGTATGCCGCAAAGACGACGCAACGGCCGTGAGGGCGACAATCAATGCAGCCATGTGATCTCTCAGCCGTCGCGGCACGCGCCCTGATCGGCGCCAAGAAGCTCTCGCCGCGTGAATTGCTCGACAGCTGCATCAAGCAGATCGAAGCCGTCGATCCCGCCGTCAACGCCATGGTCGCCCGCGACTTCGACCGCGCCAAGAAGCTGGCAATCGAAGCCGAAGCCGCCGTCATGCGCGGCGACCAGCTCGGTGCGCTCCACGGCCTGCCCTTAGGCGTGAAGGATTTGCAGGACACCGACGGCCTCCGCACCACGCACGGCAGCGTTCTCTTCAAGGACAACGTGCCGAAACGCGACGCCTTGATCGTCGCTGCCTGCAAGCGCGCCGGCGCCATCGTCGTCGGCAAGACCAATACGCCCGAATGGGGCGCAGGCGCCAACACCCGTAATGCCGTCTACGGCGTGACAGGCAACCCATTCGACACCACCAAGTCCGCTGCCGGTTCGTCCGGCGGCTCCGGCGTCGTGCTCGCAACCAATATGGTGCCGATCGCCACCGGCTCCGACACCGGTGGCTCGCTGCGTAATCCCGCTGCCTACAATGGCATCACCGCCATCCGCCCGACTCCGGGGCTGGTCCCGGCAGATGGCCGTCCCCTCGGCTGGAACCCGCTGAGCGTCTTGGGCCCGATGGCGCGCGACGTCGCCGATACCTGCCTGCTGCTCTCGGCCATGGTCTCCGACAACGCAGTCGATCCACTGGCGACGACCGTCCTCGGCAAAACGGTTCGCCGCGCCGAAGACTTCGCGACACCCGCACGCATCGACCTCTCGGCGCTGAAGGTCGCGATGACCCCCGATTTCGGCTTTGCGCCGACCGAAAGGTTGATCCGCCAGACCTTCGCCGAGAAGTGCGCGATCTTCTCAACCCTTTTTCGCGCCGCCGACGAAGCCGCGCCCGACTGCTCCGGCACCGACGAGGTTTTCGAGGTGCTGCGGTCGATCTCGTTCCTCGCAAGCTTCCACGACCGCTACAAGTCGACGCCCGAGATGCTCGGTCCCAACGTCCGTGCGAACGTCGAAGAAGGCCTGCGCTACACCGCGATCGACATCACCAATGCGCTGAAGCACCAAACGGTGCTCTATCGCCGCTGGCAATCGTTCTTCGAGCGCTATGATGTCCTGCTCGCGCCCTCCGTCTGCTTGAGCCCTCGGCCCTGGTCCGAACTCTTTCCAAAAGAGATCGACGGCAAACCGACACGCACTTATTTCCATTGGCTCGCGAACGCTTACGCCGTGACGACGGTCGGCTTGCCGGCGCTCTCGCTGCCGGTTGGTCTCGACAAGAATGGCATGCCCTTCGGCCTACAAATCGTCGGCCCGCGCGGCGGCGACGCAAAGGTTCTCGCTGTCGCGGCGGCGCTTGAGGCCCAACTCAAGGGTGACCCGCGCACGGCCCGCCCCGTTCCGGACATCGCCAAGCTCATGAAGGCCCCGAAGCTCAGCGACAGCCCCGGTTTCCTCGGCTTCGATTGATCGCCGGCTCTGAAACGGCCACACTGCATTCCGATTTCTCAGGGAGACGACTATGGATCGCCGCACTTTCGTCAAAGGATCAGCCGCCGCCGCAGGCTCGATCTTGGCCGCGCCCGCCATCGCCCAGGATATGAGCGCCAAGATTCTGCGCTTCGTGCCGCAGGCGAACCTGTCCTCGCTTGACCCGATGTGGACCACGGCGACCGTTACCGCGAACCACGGCTACTACGTCTACGACACCCTGTTCGGCGCCGATTTGGATCTGAAGCCAAAGCCGCAGATGGCCGAAAGCTATGAAGCATCCGCCAACGGCATGACCCACCGCATCAAGCTGCGCGAAGGCCTGAAATTCCACGACGGCACACCAGTCCGCTCGATCGACTGCGTCGCGAGCCTCAAGCGCTGGACCGTCCGCGACACCTTCGGCCAGCTGCTCGCGAAGGCACTCGGCGAGTACAAGATCGTCGACGACCGCACCTTCGAGATCGTCCTCGCCAAGCCCTTCCCGATGCTGATGCAGTGCTTGTGCAAGGCCGATTCCGCACCCTTCGTCATGCCTGAGCGCCACGCCCTGACCGACGCGATGAAGCAGGTGACCGAGATGATCGGCTCAGGCCCCTATCGCTTCATCGCCAGCGAGTACAACTCGGGCAGCCTCATCGTCTATGAAAAGTTCAAGGACTATAAGCCCCGCTCCGAGCCCGCGAGCCGCAATTCCGGCGGCAAAGTCGCCAACTTCGAACGTATCGAATGGCGCGTCATGCCCGACGCTCTGACCGCGGCGAACGCACTTGCAAAGGGCGAAGTCGATTGGTTCGAGCGCCCGCCGGCCGATCTCCAGCCCTTGCTCGCCAAGAGCCGCGACGTCGTCCGCGAAGTCATCGACAAGAGCGGCCGCTACGCGATCATGCGGTTCAACACATTGCAGGCGCCGTTCAACAACGCGGCCGTCCGTCAAGCCATCCGCCTTGCGGTGAACCAGGCCGACTACATGCGCGTGACGCAGGGCGACGACCCCTCCGCCTGGAACACCAGCCGGACCTTCTGGGCGAAAGGCTCACTCTATAACTCGGCCGATCATGCCGACTTGATGCCGGCAAGCATCGAGAAGGCAAAGGCCGCACTCAAAGCGTCTGGCTACAACGGCGAGAAAGTCGTCATCATCAGCCCGACCGACTTCCCGGATATCGGCCCGCTCGGCCTCGTCACCAACGACCTCCTGAAAAACCTCGGCATGAATGTCGAGCTTGTCGAGACCGATTGGGGCTCCGTGGTGCAGCGCCGCTCGAGCCGTGAAGGCACTGATAAGGGCGGCTGGAGCATCTTCCATACGACCGGCGGTGTCGTCGGCTGGGGCAATCCTGCCCTCAACTTCCTCACCCGCGGCGCCGGCGAAAAAGGCTGGTTCGGCTGGTGGAAGAACGACCAGGCAGAAGCACTGACGGACGCTTGGCTGAACGGCGCCGACGAGGCGGCCCAACGCAAGGCAGCGGCTGATCTCGATCGCTTGGCCATGACTGAAGCCGGCACCATCCCGCTCGGCCAGTTCACCTTGAAAACCGCCTACCGTAAGTCGCTCACGGGCATCCTCCCTGGCAACGCCCCCTATCCATGGGGCGTCCGCCGCGCCTGAAGTCGATCCATCTGCAGTAGAAAAAATAGGCCGCAACAATGGGTTGCGGCCTATTTTTTATTGCGGGGAAGCGCCGCCACAAAAGGGACATAACGACTTCTTTATGTCTTTATTGCCTTCAGCCAGCGGACGCCCTATAAGGCGCTCGCCCTGTGGCTTGTCAGGTGGCGCCCATCGCCGCTGCAAGTCATCAGGAAGCCGGCCGGCGGCAGGCTGACCTCGAAGAATGACAGTGACGACGACAGGCACCCGGATCTCTCCACCCGACTTAAGCCGCGTGCCTCGCTTCGGCCACTCACCCGTTTCGAACGAAGAACGACGAAGGACGTATGAAATGACCAAAGACTACATTGTGAAGGACATGGGCCTCGCCGATTTCGGCCGCAAGGAAATCGAACTCGCCGAGACCGAGATGCCGGGTCTGATGGCGATCCGCGCCGAGTACGGCCCGAAGCAGCCGCTCAAGGGCGCTCGCATCGCTGGCTCACTCCACATGACCATCCAAACGGCCGTGCTGATCGAGACGCTGAAGGCGCTCGGCGCCGACGTACGCTGGGTGTCCTGCAACATCTTCTCGACCCAGGACCACGCAGCTGCCGCGATCGCCAAGGCCGGCATCCCGGTCTTCGCTTACAAGGGCGAGACGCTGACGGAATACTGGGACTACACCGCAAAGCTGTTCGACTGGCATGGTGGCGGCACGCCCAACATGATCCTCGACGACGGCGGCGACGCGACGATGCTCGTCCACCATGGCCTGCGCGCCGAGAACGGCGACACCAAGTTCCTCGACAAGCCTGAATCGGAAGAAGAAGAGATCTTCTTCGCGCTCATCAAGAAGATGCTGAAGGAGAAGCCGAAGGGCTGGTTCGCCGAAGTCGCCAAGAACATCAAGGGCGTTTCGGAAGAGACCACCACGGGCGTCCATCGCCTCTACAAGCTCGCCGAGCAGGGCAAGCTTCTCTTCCCCGCGATCAACGTCAACGACAGCGTCACGAAGTCGAAGTTCGATAACCTCTACGGCTGCCGTGAATCGCTGGTCGATGCGCTCCGCCGCGGCACCGACGTGATGATGGCCGGTAAGGTCGCCTTCGTCGCCGGTTTCGGTGACGTCGGCAAGGGCTCCGCTGCCTCGCTCCGTCAAGCCGGCTGCCGCGTGATCGTGTCGGAAGTCGACCCGATCTGCGCGCTGCAGGCCGCCATGGAAGGTTATGAAGTCGCCCCGATCGAGGACGCGTTCTCGCGCGCCGACATCTACGTGACGGCGACCGGCAACAAGGACATCATCACCGTCGATATGATGAAGCAGATGAAGGACCGCGCCATCGTCTGCAACATCGGCCACTTCGACAACGAGATCCAGGTCGCCGGTCTCAAGAACTTCAAGTGGACCAACATCAAGCCGCAGGTCGATGAGATCGAGTTCCCGAAGGGCAACCGCATCATCCTGCTGTCCGAAGGCCGCCTCGTGAACCTCGGCAACGCCATGGGTCATCCGAGCTTCGTGATGTCGTCCTCGTTCTCGAACCAGACGCTCGCCCAGATCGAGCTGTGGACCCACAAGGATGACGGCAAGTACAAGAAGCAGGTCTACGTCCTGCCGAAGCACCTCGACGAGAAGGTCGCGGCCCTCCACCTCGAGAAGCTCGGCGCCAAGCTCACCAAGATGACCGACGAGCAGGCCGCCTACATCGGCGTCTCGCAGAAGGGCCCCTTCAAGCCGGATCACTACCGGTATTGAGATGGCGAGCTGTCAGCCGGGCAAGATCCGGTTGGCACTGACGCAATGGCAATAAATGAGACCGCCTGGCCATCGCTGCCGGGCGGTCTTTTCATTTCAACGGACCGCATCTGCGAATGGGTGCCGCACGAGCCAGTGTGCCATCCGCCATTGCTGGTCAACGAGCCGGTCGGCTCGAAATTCATTAAAGACTTTGATCGGGACGTATTCGTGAAGTCAAAGTAGGAGCAAAATTTCGAATAATCGAATGGTATTATCTGCAATGAAGCGCTGATCGGCGCCCGCTTTAAAGTAGCAGCCTCTTAGAAATGACTCGCATCGCGCGCAATGCCGATGCAAGCCGAAAATATTACCGTCACATTAAGGACACGTCAGACCGGCTTTGGGCAGGTTTCCGGCTTGTTCTGCAAGTAAATCAAGATCTTCCAAAGTATTTTCACTGGAAGTCTCATGCGAAGCACGGCATGATCTTGAAATCACGCAGCCTTTTATGGTCATGCGCGCTTCGCCGGCCGAGATTGCCCGTCTCGCCCGTGGGTGAACCGCGATAACGCGCCATATTTTGCGAAACGCGTGATTTCGGCCGCGCCCACCGACATTCAGAGATAATAACCGTGACCGTCATTCGCTCACTCACGAACAGCCAGCGCGGCGAATTGGCGCTCTATTTAATGGCGAGCGCCGCCGTTGTCGCTGTTTTGGTCATTGCCGTCGCGACGGGCGGCTCGCAGTGGACGTCTGACATGCAGGTGCGTGCGACGATCCTAATCTCGTTCGCGGTCGGCCTCGTGGCGCTCGGCGTGGCATTGCTGGGATGGTCGCCGTTCGCCGCCGCCGAGGAACGCAATCTCCCGGCCGAGATCGCCGCCCTCCGCAAGCAGTTGCAGACGACGGAAGCCGTCATAAAGGCCGAGCCGCAGGTGCTCGTGTTCTGGGAGCGCGGCGAAACACCCCGCCTAATCGCCCACACGCTGGCGAACGTCGCGGGCCTCCCGGACGAACCGGGCGAACTTCAGCGCTTCGGCCATTGGCTCGATGCAAGCTCCGCCGATCAGTTGAAGAGCGGCCTCGACAAGCTGTTCGCGGAAGGCCGCGGCTTCAACATGCTGGTGCGCACCAAACTCGGCGCTCACCTCGAAGTCGACGGCCGCGCCGCCGGCGGCCGTGCCGTGTTGCGCCTGCGCGACGTGGTCGGCTATCGCAGCGACCTCGCCCGCATCCTTGAGCAGCATCGTCTGCTCAATCGCGAGATCAAGACAAGCCGCGCGCTGCTCAATGCCCTGCCGATGCCGATGTGGCAGCGTGACAGCGCCGGCAATGTCACCTGGGCCAACGATGCCTACCTGCGCGCGGTTGAAGCAAAGGATATCGACGAGCTTCGTCTCGGCCGGATCGAATTGCTGGAAGCGCGCCAGCGCGAACGCGTCCGCTCGAGCCTCTCTGGCGGCAATATGTTCCGCGAGCGCATCCCGCTCATTTCGGCCGGGCAAATGAAGGCACACGACGTGCTCGTGCTCGGCGTGGACGACGTCGCGGTCGGCGCGGCCATCGACGTCGCGGCGATCGAGACCGCGCAAGGCGAACTCGATCGCCAGATCGCCGCCTACGACAGAACGTTGCACCGCGTCGCGAGCGGAGTCGCCATTTTCGGCCCCGATCGCCGCTTGGCGTTCTTCAACGAAGCCTATCGCAAGCTCTGGCAGCTCGATCCCGATTGGCTCGCGAGCAAGCCGAGCGACGGCGAGATCCTCGACCGGTTGCGCGAGCTCTCCCGCCTGCCGCAGGTCGTCAATTACCGCGACTGGAAAGCCAAGATCCTGTCGAGCGTGCGCGGCGAGACCGATGCGTCGTTCGAAGACTGGTGGCATCTTCTCGACGGCCGCACGGTTCACATCATGGCCGAGCAGCGCCCCGACGGCGGCGTGACGTACCTCTTCGAAGACGCGACCGAGCGCCTCGCACTCGAGAGCCGCTATAATGCGATGATCCACGCACAGAGCGAGACCCTCGACAGCCTCAAGGAAGCCGTCGCCGTGTTCGCGCCCGACGGCCGCCTCCAGCTCTTCAACAGCGCCTTCGCAAAGATCTGGCGCCTCTCGCGCAC